>JADFIY010000096.1 GCA_022566415.1 Acidobacteriota bacterium | reverse complement strand
TCGCGCAGCTGGCCCTAGCTATCACGATGCTCATCGCAGCCAACCTCATTGACTGGCGGAACAACCACACACCCGAACTGGTCCCTATCCGCTGATCCTCGTAATACGTAGTGCGTCCTAGAGGCCTGCCAAGGCCTCTAGGACTCGGTCGACTTCGTCGACGGTGTTGTAATGCACAAACCCAATCCGGACCAGGCCGCCCTCATCCGCCACCCCGAGGCGGCGCATCACCTCAACTGCGTAGTAGTCGCCTGACCATACGAAGATCCCTTGGTCACCGAGGCGGCGGGACACCTCGGCCGGGGGCACACCTCCTACATCGAGGGCGAACGTCGGCGTCCGTCCCTCTGCGGTTGGCCCGCCATACAGCGTCACCCGGTCCATGGCATTGATACCGTCGAGGAAGCGCTCAGAAAGAGTCCTTTCATACTCGCCGATGGCCGTCATAGACGAGACCAGGCGGCCCCGCAAGGTTTCACCTTCACCCAGGGATGCGAGGTAGTCGATCGCGGCCGCCACCCCGGCCAGGCTCTCGAAGCTCTGGGTCCCCGTCTCCCACTTGCCAGGCGGCTTGTTCGGTGCGGGCCGAAGCTTGTAAGCGTCCAGTTCGTGTAGGACTTCGCTCCGCCCGTACAGGCATCCGGTGTGTGGCCCAAAGAACTTGTAGGCGGACGCCACCAGGAAGTCGGTGCCGGTGGCTGCGACGTCGACTAGGCCGTGCGGCGAGTAATGAACTGCGTCGACGTAGGTGAGGGCGCCGGAACTGTGGGCGTCTTCAACGACGGATCCGATATCGACGATCGTTCCGACCGCATTAGAGGCGTGAGTGAAGGCGACCAGCCGGGTTCGCCCGTCGAGCAAGCTGCTCAACGCTTCTGCCTGGAGGCGGCACCCGGTATCGGGGTCGAAGTCGAGCCAGCGCACCTCAGCACCGGTTTCCTGCGCCGCCCGCACCCAGGGCCACACGTTGCCGTCATGATCCAGACGGGTGAGCACGATGTTGTCGCCCGGCTCCCAGGTCGCGGCGAGAGCCCTGCTCACTGCAAAAGTGAGCGAGGTCATGTTCTGACCGAAGGCGATCTCATCGGGCGAGGCGTTGAACAGCGCGCCGACCGCGCCCCTGGCCGATTCGGTGAGGGCGTCGGTCTCTCGTGAGGTGACGAACGGGCCCCCCAGGTTGCTGCCACCGGCGCGGAGGAACCCCCCAATCGCCTCGATCACCCGATCTGGGACCTGGGTGCCTCCGGGACCGTCGAGGTACGCCGCCGGCCGATCACCCACGGTGCGGAGCAGCGCAGGGAACTGCGCCCTGGTCGCGTCGACGTCGATAGTCATTGAGGCCAAGGTAGCAAGTACCGGAGTACCCGGATCTATCCGGCAGTCCTCTACTCTTCCCGTATGGCTCAACGCCCTGGAAACGACATGCGCAAGCTCATGGAGCAGGCACAGCAGGTGCAATCACAGCTGGCCGCGGCTCAGGAAGAGCTCTCCGCCAAGACCTACCAAGGGACCGCAGGCGGGGGTGCGGTCACCGTGTTGGTGAGCGGGGCGGGAAGGCTGGTCTCGGTCGACTTCGAACCGACGGTCCTCGATCCCGAAGATCCTGAGATGGCAGGGGACCTCGTCGTTGCTGCGGCCAACCAGGCCTTTGCGGCCGCCACCGAGGATGCAGCCAACTCAATGGGCGACCTCGGCGAAGGTATGGATCTTGGCGGGTTGCTCGGCTGATGTTCGAGCCGCCGGTACAGCGCCTCATCGACGAGCTGGCTCGTTTACCCGGCATCGGGCAGAAGTCTGCACAACGCCTGGCCTTCCATATTCTCAACGTCGACGAAGTCGACGCCACCCGTCTCGCCGACGCCATCGTCGAGATGCGCAGAGACGTCCGGCTGTGCAGCCGCTGCTTCAACGTGACCGCCGACGAAGAGTGTTCGATCTGTCGCGATCTGCGCCGCGACCCGGCGATGATTTGTGCCGTCGAGCGCGCCCAGGACATCCCGGTCCTGGAGAAGACACATGAGTTCAACGGCCGCTACCACGTCCTTGGGGGGGCGATCTCTCCAATAGCCGGCATCGGGCCCGACCAGCTCCGGGTCGCTGAGCTGGTGAACCGGGTCGAGGCGGAGTCGGTCGAGGAAGTGATCGTTGCCACCAACCCGACCATGGAGGGGGACACGACCGCGTTGTATCTAGCCCGGTTGCTGAAGCCGCTCGGCGTCACTGTGACGCGGCTGGCGTCCGGTCTCCCCGTCGGCGGAGACCTCGACTACGCCGACGAGATCACGCTCGGCCGTGCCCTGGTTGGGCGCCAAGAGCTCTGAATGCGGGCTCCTCGTCCACAACCTGCTTCGTGATACGTGATGCGGTCGGTACGTGATACGTAATACGGTCGGTACGTAATACGGTCGGTATGTAATACCGACGTCAGTCCGGCAAGACCCTGACGATCAAGGCATCACCTTGACCCCCGCCACCGCACAGGGCCGCACCTCCGAGGCCACCGCCTCTGGCACGGAGGGCGTTGATAAGCGTCACCACGATCCGAGCTCCCGAGGCACCAAGGGGATGGCCGAGTGCGATCGCGCCTCCGTTGACATTGACCTTTTCGCGCGGGAGATCGAGCAGGTGAGAGGAGTGCAGCGCGACCGAGGCATAGGCCTCATTGATCTCGACGAGGTCGAGATCGGCAGGGGTGAGGTCGGACCGTTTCAGCGCAATCTCCAGTGCCTCCGCGGGGCGTGCGTGCAAGCTGGTATCGGGCCCGGCGGTCTGCCCGTAGGCAATGATCTCGGCAAGGATCGGAAGACCGGCCGCCTCGGCGGCGCCGCGGTCGGCAACTACGAGGGCGGCGGCGCCGTCTGATATCTGCGATGCGTTCCCCGCCGTGATCGTCCCATCCTTGACGAAGGCGGGTCGCAGGCCGGCCAGGATCTCCTCCGTCGTTTCAGACCGTATCCCCTCATCGACTTCGACGACGATGGGGTCTCCCTTCCGCTGTGGCACAGAGACCGCCACGATCTCATCGGCGAACGCCCCGGATTCGGTGGCGGCTGCTGCCCTGGCGTGACTCTCAGCGGCCCACGCATCCTGCTCGACGCGGCCGATCTCGTATTTGGCGTTCTTCTCGTCTGTTGCTTCGCCCATGAGCAGATGGTCCAAGGCACACAGCAGTCCGTCCTCGTTGAGGGTGTCCTTCAATGTCGCATCTCCGTACCCGAGGCCGGATCGGGCCCCATTGAGAAGATAAGGGGCGTTGGTCATCGACTCCATTCCGCCGGTCATCACGATCTGTGACCCACCGGCGGCGATGCGCATGGCGGCGTCACCGATGGTGGCCATGCCGGATAGGCAGACCTTGTTGATCGTGGTCGACGGGACGGTCATCGGGATGCCGCCGGCGACCGCTGCCTGTCTGGAGGGCAGCTGACCTTGACCTGCCTGGATCACATGGCCGAAAAGGACCTCGTCGATGGCGTCGCCGGTGATGCCGGCGCGCTCCAGGGCCGCTTCGATGGCAACTGCGCCCAGGTCCATAGCGGAGAGGGAGGAAAATGCTCGGCGGAACTTCCCGATCGGAGTCCGGGCGATCGATGATATGACGCTTGGCATTGGGGCGGCCCTTCCGTTGTCCTTGACCCGAATGCTACCGGGGTGATGAGCCGTGGAAGAGGTGACCTAGGGCTGTTGAGCCCTATCCGGAGGGATCTGGGCGGCGGCGTCGAAGACGCTGGATCGCATCGGCGGGGCGGTGGTACGCGGCCGCGCTGCCTGGACCCATGAACTGGGCCGCGGAACCGGAGGTACGGTCGCCTTGGTGTCGGCGTCGGCGGCCTCCGCATGGGCGATGACGGCGGCGATGGCGGCGGCATGTGCCGGCCCTGCGCCACCCTTGATCTCGATGATCTTGCTCACGGCTTCACCTCGACGAGTTCGATGAGGGTACCGGCGAAGGCTGACGGGTGTACAAAGGCAATGCGATTGCCACCGCCTCCGATCCGTGGCGTCTCATCGACGAGCCGCGCCCCACCCTCTCGGAGGTGAGCCAGCGCTATGTCCAGATCCGGTACGGCGAGCGCAAGGTGATGGAGCCCTTCGCCACGGGTGGCCAAGAATCGCCCGACAGGAGAATCGGCTTCGAGGGGCCGGAGGAGCTGGATGTGCGATCCGCCGACGGCGATCATCGCTTCCTCCACGCCCTGTTCGGCAACGATCTCGCGGCTGATCGGCTCTGCCCCATATTGGGCGCTGAACTCGGCGATGGCACTGTCGAGGTCGGTGACGGCGATCGCCACGTGGTCGATGTTGTACGGAAGCATCGGCGGGAGCCTATATCGAGATCGCGCGACGAGCGGTGAACCGGACCCGTCGCGAGCCAACTTGCTCCCCGCCCGGGGGGAGTCTCGACCGTAGGGAGGGGAGGGGGGTCAAGCCGTGGTCGCGACAACGGTCTGACCCCCTCCGCCTCGCTTCCCTCGGCACGTCCCAGATCCCGGTCCTCACTTGGCACGCCAAACGTCACCGACGCGACATTGCCGCGACTAGTGAGGCAAACATCGGTTGGTGCTCAGGAAGGGAGAGCGCAATGAACGTCGTTCGCAACTGTGGACGCCAGCTCGGATGGCTGTTGATCCCCGTCGGATTCGTCCTGGCCATCATGGGCGGTTTCCTGACTGCCACCGTGGTCGGCGGCATCGTTGGCATTCCGCTTCTTCTGGTCGCTGGGGGAATGATGAGCACACCAAGCCCACGTCCCTGTGCATGAGTTTGGGGTAGGCAAGCATGTGCAGGCTGTACGGATTCCTGGCAACCGAGTCAACCCGGCTCGAATGTAGCCTCGTCGAAGCGCACAACGCGCTCCAGGTGCAGAGCGATCGTGACAGCCGCGGCCTGCGCAACGCCGATGGCTGGGGCATAGCCCATTGGGAGGGCCTCAGGCCGGCAATCATCAAGAGCATCGACCCGGCGTTCGCCGATCGCCGCTTTTCCGAGGCGGCAACAAGAGTGTCGAGCGACGCAGTCATCGCCCACATCCGGGCCGCCACCGTTGGCGGTGTTGCCGAGCGCAACACCCACCCGTTCACCTACGGACCTTGGTCGTTTGCTCACAACGGCACCATCGCAGGCATCGAACACGTCGCCACCCACCTCGACCTAGGGCGGTTCGGTCCACCAGATGGAGAAACGGATAGCGAGCTGGCATTCCTTTGGATCCTGAATCGTATGGCCAACTACGGTCTCGATGCCGAGACACCGGCCGAGAACTTGGACTCGCTGGTCGACCTGGTGGCGGACGCCGTGCTCGACCTGGTTGGAATCACGATACGCAGCGGTGCCACCGAGCCACCGAAGTTGAACTTCCTCCTCAGCGACGGCAGACACATGGTGGCGAGCCGCTGGGGTCATACCTTGTTTTGGACTTTTCGTCGAGGCATCACGGATTGCGCCGTGTGCGGCACGTCGCATTGCCCGGCCGCCGACGAAACCTACCGCGCAGTGGTGATCGCTTCGGAACCGATCACCGACGACGAAGACTGGACCGAGCTTCCAGAGGGCTCGGTCCTCGGTGTCGCCCCCAACGCGCACACGATAGAGCGAGACCTCGTGGCGACGGCGAGCCGCTAGCACTCGATAACATCGGTCGTCATGGCCGATCGCCCGCTCGCAGTTGGGATCCAGCTCCCCGAGGTCGAACGCGAGGTCAGCTGGCCCGAGCTGCGAGACATGGCGCTGGCCGCAGAGGCAATGGGCTTCGACTCGATCTGGGTCGGCGATCATTTGTTATACCGCACAGACGCCGGCGTCACCGGGCCCTGGGAAGCGTGGTCGGTGCTGGCGGCCCTCGCCGCGGTCACCGAGCGCATCACGCTCGGGCCGCTGGTCGCAGCGACGAGCTTCCACAACCCAACCATGCTGGCGAAGAAGGCGGCAACGGTCGATGAGATCGCCGACGGCCGGCTCATCCTCGGGCTGGGCGCCGGCTGGAACGAGACCGAGTACCTGGCGTTCGGGTTCCCCTACGACCACAGGGTGAGCCGTTTCGGCGAGGCGTTCACCATCATCCGCACCCTGCTGCGACACGGCGCCGTGGACTTCGACGGTGAGTACTACACGGCGCAACACTGCGAGCTGGTCCCGCCCCCACGCTCCGGGGGCCCGCCGCTCATGATCGGCTCCACCGGGCCAAAGATGCTCCGCCTGACCCTACCTCACGTGGATCTGTGGAACGTATGGCATGCCTGGTACGGCAACACCCCGGACGGGTTCGCAGCGGTGAACGCCACCATCGACACCGCCTGCCGGGAGGTTGGGAGAGACCCGGCCGATGTGAAGCGGACCACGACCGTGTACTGGCAGTTCGCCGGTGGCACCGGTCGCGCTCCCGGGAATCCCGACCAACCCAGCGCCGAGCCCCTCACCGGCAGTGCGGAGGACCTCGGTGCCACGCTTCGGCTATATGCAGACGCCGGCGCCGACCACGTGCAGCTCGTGCTCGACCCGATCACGATTTCGTCCATCGAGACCGCAGCCGAAGCCATCCGTATCCTCGATTCAGTAGATCAGTAGATCAGTAGATCAGTAGATCAGTAGATCAGTAGATCAGTAGATCAGTGTCTGCCTCGGCTACTGCGCTACTTCGCTACTGATCTACTGAATCGCTACTTCGCTACTTCATATTCGCGTTGGCCGCTCAAGGAAACGCCGTCGTTTTGCCGATGCGGTAGAGGTAGCCGAAAACGTCGACACGTGCCGGACCAACGTGTCGCTGACTTGGTGAGGTACATATGCAGCTGGCGGTCTTGCGACTCAGGGTCCGTGGCATCGTTGTTATCGCGATGACCCTCGCTCTCATGCTCGGCACACTTGCGGCACCGGCTCGCGCCGGTGACGACATCGGTGACGATCTCGAGTCGGCGCGTGCGTCCGCCCTCGAGACGATCGATGGCAAGATCAACTCGCTGATCGAGATGCGCAGCGGAGCGCAGACCGACCAGGCCTGGGCCATCTACAGCGAAGGGATCGAGGCCCTCCACGCCAAGCGCGCCCGCGTTGCCGATGAGGACAACGTGGCGGAGATCCAGGCGCTGAGAGAGCAGGCGATCGGGATCTACAACGAAACGGTCGCCGCGGCGGCAGCGGCCGACGAAGAACCCGGCGACCCCGTTGCAGAAGCACGCGAGGCCGCGCTCAACAAAATCAACAGCAAGCTCATTTTCTTCCGCGAGCGGAAGGCCGGCACCAACAACCCCGACCACCTCGAAATCTACGCCTGGGCGATCGGCGAGCTCGAGGAGTTAAAGGCCAGGGCCCAGATTTCTGACTCGGCAGACGAACTGTGGAATCTCAAGGCACAGGCCCATGAGATCTACGAGTCGGCGCTCTACAAGATCGACAAAGCCGGAGACGGCGAAGGCGATAAGAACGACGACGAGCAAGATCAGAGCAAAGACCGTGAGCAGACCCTCGGCAGCGCAAAGGAGCATACGCTTGCACTGATCGAGAAGAAGACGGCGCTGCTCCGTGGCGCCGCCGAGTCGGCGCACAGGGACGTGGTCTCAGACATCTACCGCCACGCCGCCGAAGCGGTGTGGGCGCTCACCGATGACGCCAGGGAGGCTCGCTCGATCGATGCTCTCCGTGCCATCGAGGGACAGCTGGCGGAGATCTGCGAGGCGGCCAAACAGGCCGTTTCCGAGCTAGGTCGGGACGAGGGCCAGGATCCTCGAGACGCCATCGCAGCCGAACTCGAACAGCTCGCCCGCAGGGCGCGGCACCTGATGGAGCGGGTAGAGGCGACCGCAAAGCACAGCCCCGACACCGCTGAAGCGGCCCTGGCCGCCGGCGAGACGCTGCTTGCAGCCATCGCACAGGCCGCAGAAGCCGACACCGAAGAGGATATGGTCGAGGCCTGGGCGGCAGTCCGCGACGCCAAGCACGCGTTCAGGCTGGCTTTGATCGCCCACCATGTCGCGATCCTCGACGTCATGCTGAGCATCGACGGTGAGCCGTTCCCGATCTAGACGAACGAGAAGACCCGCGCATCCACGACAGCCGCCCCCGACCATTGGTTGGGGGCGGCCTCTACGAGCTACGAGGAATCAAAAAGTCGAGCTCACGCGACCGGAAAACTCGGAACTCGGACTGGGAACCGGGAACTCATTGATCTACCGAACTGGGCACCGCGATAAGCAGCAAGTCAGCAGTCAGCGGGTTGCCACGGGTGATCACCGGATACGCGGTGTCGGTCGTCCACAGCAGCGCGTCGCCCGAGCTGATCGTTGCCTCGACCGTGTAGGAGTGATTGTCGATGATGTCCGCAGGGTCGAACCCGACGGAGAAGCCAACAGGCACCGTCTTCGGCTGCTCGATCACATGGGCACCGATCTGCCCCGCGGCGGCGTCGGTCACTGACGTGTCTGCCACCGTCACGATGACGACGGCGGAGCTGGGAGAGCGAGCAGGAGCGCTTGGCGCGGCTATTCTTCTTTTGGAAAGTAGGGCTCGCCAGACTGCAGATTGACAGCCGTTCGCCGAAGCTACGCGCCGAAGCTACGAATAGAGGCTTTTTCTGGCCGGCCTGACCGGACCGTTCCCAAAGCAGGAAGCTAATGCTGGAGACCGTTCGATCGCGGCTCACCAAGTACCCCTCGCATACCGTTGAACTTGGCCTCACCGTCCTGCTCTGGCAGGCGTCCACGGGCGTGTTCTTGCTCTCGCTGGTACAGCAGTATCTGCCGGAGCAGCTCGAGGCGAATGCCGCGTTTCCAGGGTATGCGCTGGCGCTCTACGCCGCCGGCCGTCTGCTGTTACAGGCGCCGGCCGGATGGCTGGCCGATCGGGTGGGCCGACGCCAGACGCTCACCTTGGGCATCGCTATCTCGCTTCCCGCAGTGATTCTAATGTTCCAGGTGAGGGACGCGACGTCATTCCTCGCCTTTTCCGCCCTCTACGGGGCCGGCTCCGCTGCCGTCTGGCCGTCGATCATGGCCTACGTGGCCGACACGCATCAGCGCTCAGGGCGAGGTCGCGCGCTCAGCGTGTTGAACTTGTCTCAGCTCCTGGGGCTGGGGTTGGGCGCGATGGTTGGCGTGACGCTCATCGACTACATCTCCTACCAGGCCGCGTTCGTCGCCTGCCTTGGGTTTAACGGTCTAGCGCTCGCCTTCGCGTACCTGGGGACCCGCACGACTTCGAGCGACTCGAGCAGCACAGAGTCGCAGCCCTCCGCTCCGTTCCTTCACGGGCTGCTCTCCACCAGGATAATGTT
>JADFIY010000272.1 GCA_022566415.1 Acidobacteriota bacterium | reverse complement strand
AGATCCCCACGAGCAGCGCGAGGAAGAAACGGATTGGTGCTGAAGGCATGGGATCCCAGATCGATTGCGGGCTGGATTGTCGCCGAATCCTGTCTCTAGCGCTAATACCTTGGTCAACCCGCACCGCTACCACGCTTTCCGGCGGCAACGGTGACAAAAGCAGGAAAGTCAGGGACCACCGGGAAGGGTGTCGCCCAGGCGTGTGGTTCTCCGGGATCGACGATGGCGATGAAATCCGTCCCTGCCTGTGTCGCCGCGGCGAGATCCGACGGTTGGTCACCGACCATCAGAACCCGCACCGGATCGGAGGCCAGGCGGGTGACGTACTCGGTGACGATGTCGCCTTTGCTCCTCGGACTTCCGTCGATCGCGACAAAAAGTCTGTCGATTCCCTTGGCGTCGATGATCCGACGCAGCTCCTCGGTCGGGGTTGCCGAGGCCAAGGCGACCGGCAGGTCCAGCGTTTCGAGAAAATCGAGAACGCCGTCAAAGAGCGGGGCGGCGATCACCTGCTCCTCGACGATCTTCCCGAATCGGGCAGCCATCTCCTCGACCCGCTCGTTGGATGGCTCGGATCCGATCATTTCGGTCTCGACGTAGCGGATCTTGTCATAGCGAGGCACGCCGGCGTTGGCGAGGTGGTAGGCCCGAACACGATCGGCAAACTCGGGTCCCCGCTCATCGAGGTAGAGGAGGTGGAACGCCTCGGTCTTCACCTGCAACGAGTCGCACAGGGTCCCGTCGAAGTCGAAGACGATCAGATCGAAGCGATCGAGGAGGCTCACGGGGTTTCGGTCACGCCGGGTCGAGATGGTTCATGGCATTGCGCAGGGCCTCGGTCTCCATGGCCGCTCGCACCTGCTTGGCATAGGAGCCCATGTGGCAGGTCAGCAGCACGTTGGGGAACTCGGTGAGGGGACCGTGGTAAGGCTCCTCGGCGAACACATCGAGTGCGGCACCGGCGATCCTTCCGTCTCGCAAGGCTCGGTACAGGGCCTCCTCGTCGACGAGCCCGCCCCTCGCCGTGTTGATCACGACCCCGCCCGGGCCGAGCGCGTTGAGGATCTCCTCGTTCACCGTGTTGTGGGTGTCTTCGTCGTGCGGCAGATGAATCGTCAGCACATCGGCCCACTCGGCCAGTTTTTCCACATCGTCGAAGCGCTCGTATGCCGGGTTGTCGACGTGGAGATCGGTATACCCCACCTCGGAGCCGAGTGCGACCGATACCTTGGCGACCCGCGAGCCCACATGACCAAGGCCAACGATCCCGATCCTGCTCCGACCGTAGGAGCGGCCCATCAACGCGTGCCATTGGCCGTCACGGATCAGGCGGTCCGCCTCCCCGACGCGACGCAGAACGGATATGGCGAGCGAGATGGTGAGCTCGGCGACCGCCTCTGCCGGGGCTTCCGGCGTCCTGGACAGTGCGATTCCCCTCGCCTCGACCGCGGCAACATCGACCGAGTCCAAGCCCGAACCGCAGCGCGAGATCACACGTAGCTGCGGGTTCTCGACGAACACCCGCTCGGTGAGGGGCTCGACGCCTGCCACCATGGCCTCGGCTCCGCTCTCCTGGAGCAGCTCGGAGACCTCGTCCTCGGTCATCTTTCTGCCAAACGGGTTGCGGACGATCGACCACCCCTCGGCCTCCAGGTCGCGCAGCAGCGGGTTGGCCATGTAAAAACCGGAAGTGGTGATGGCAAGTGTCCTGGCCATAGGTGAGCCTCTACCGTTTGGTCGGGGTGCGATGGCGACCGACGAGTATCCTTTCGCCGGTCGGGGAGGAAGTGTATCGGTGGTCCCAATGTTTCCTGAACTACATCTCGACGCGAAGCCAACGGTGGGTTCGTGGCTGCAGCTCGCCGATCCGGCGCTGACCGAGATGATGGCTGCGGCCGGCTTTGATTGGCTGTGCATCGACCTCGAGCACACCACCACGTCGATCGCCCAAGCAGGTGAACTGATCCGGATCGGCAGCCTGGCGGGCGTGCCCATGCTGGTTCGATT
>JADFIY010000095.1 GCA_022566415.1 Acidobacteriota bacterium | reverse complement strand
CCCTCCCGTCGTCCCCACCCGCGTCGTACACGGCTTGGCTTCCTCGATTGTTGCTCCTTGCGTTGCTACCTTCCAGACCCCTTTCGTATCCATCCCGATAGGCATCCCCACTAGCAACACTCTGGCCTTCCTCGTAGCCAGCCTGGAACCCGGAATCAAACTCTGCGTCCAGTTCTTCCTCACTAGTCTCGGTGCATGCAAAAGCCATCGCCGCCAACAGCAAGGTCGCTAACACAACGAGGTGTTTCATTTTGTTCGCCCCTCTCGATCTATCTCGGCGTCTGGTCCGGCCAACTCCTCGTAGTCCTCCGCCCAAAACCCCTTCGCAAACAAGTAGGCGAATCACCTTTGCCTTGTGGACGCCGACTCTGAGTTCAACCTCAAATCAATCGGAGGCCGCTTCAGCAGTAGCGCTTATCGTGGCTGCGACACACCCGGGTATGCCCGGCTCAAGCCTAAAGAGAGGTGCCGTCTGCCGGTTCGAAATGTGGAACTGAATCCCGTCCTCGAAAACGTTCAGGCTCAACAACTTAGAGAACTGAATCTCCACCGTCTTCCGATCACCGCGAAAGATCAGGCGCTCCGATGTTACCGTCAAGAAACCAACGTCCTCTTCCTTCAACTCGGTTCCCGCATCCACTGATCGGCCGCGAACCGATCCGGTGTGGAACCGCACGCCCTTCACCAGTTTGAAGCTGAATCCCCGGTAGCCGCCTTGCCATTCGCGCTTCGTGATCAGCTTCATGAGAGAAGCGTTGGCTTCCATGTGGGCGACCTCCCCCTCCTTGAGCATCAGTGTTCCCATCAACTGCTCTTGTCGCATGGTGGGCAGGCGACCGTCATTCGCCTTGGCAACGTAGAGTCGCGGAATGAAGTCCTGGAATTCATCCTCGAATACCTCATTCGAGATGCCAAGAGCGTCTGAGTAGGCATCAAACCGTTCTCCCTCGACCACCGTCATCAGGTCATCCTCTAGGATCACTTCCAGATAGCGCTCGAATTCCATCAGGCATCGATCTCTGAAGTCCTTGTCGCTCATACCTGCCGCGGACGCCCTCGCCTTGAGCTGCTCACCAGCGCCTGGAGAAGAAAGCGTGCAGTCGCGAAGAGTTGCAAGATCGATCTCGAACCGCTCACGCGCTTGCTCGCGCGCCTCGCGCTCTTGCGCCTTACGCTCGCTGTCGCAAGAGCCGCAGAGCTTTCGACCGATCAGTCCCCCGAAGAAGCCAACTTCGTTGCCACAGACATCACAGGTCTTGGCCATTGATACGACCTCCTTATCCGCTCTCGCACCCGATGCCGCCGTCCTCACCGGCCGCGAAGTACAGATCCTGTCGACGCTCGCCTCGGCGCGCGGCGCAGTCGTCCCCACCGACGAGATGATGCACCGCATCTGGGCCACCGAGACCCGCAGCACTGACGCCCTGCGCACCCACATCCGGGCCATCCGCGCCAAACTCGCCTCCATCGGCGCTCCGGACCTCATCCAGAACCTGCCCCGCCGCGGCTACCGCCTCCGCACCGACGCCCCGGCCGGCTGACCACCTGGGCCTCGTGGACGACTCCGCTGGCCGCGCCTGTCCCATCGCGCCCGTTTCCGCTATACAATCGACCTGCGAGCGGGAGTAGCTCAGCGGTAGAGCATCTGCCTTCCAAGCAGAGGGTCGCGAGTTCGAACCTCGTCTCCCGCTCCAGATACGAAATCAGATCTCTGACCGGAAAACGAGCATCAGCCTGCTCGCCAACATCGCCTCGACACGATACGGACGCTATCGATTTCGGGCTAAAGCGACCTTCTGCTCATCAGGCAGTCGGTTGCGTGTTGACTGGGCCGCAGCCGGAACCTGATTGCATTTCGACTGCGGAAGATACGTGAAGAGACGTTATCAGCCCGGATGGCGCCACCTTGCTTCAAATGGGCAGCGGTGACCAGCAGCGCAGCTACTCACTATCCCGAATCAGTCGTGATTCAGAGTTGCGTCAGAAGTCGGACCCGAGTCCACAGACCCTTGTCGCCCCGAGAGGGAGCGCCAGTTATCTGTGGTTCATGACCGCAGCACGGGCACCGCGCGACCGCCGGAGCTCCGTGACAGCTCAGGTCGCAACGTCGCAGAGATGCCCACTGGCCCCGTCCCTCGGCGACGGACTTCGGAAGCCTCAGGCTCGGACCCTGCGGCTAGCTGGGCCGTTCGACGGCCTCGAGTGAGCCCCGCTGTGGGCTCACTCGAGGCTGTCGGGACCGTCCGCACCGGGTGCCGCCGGCGCCGGGTTGGGCACCGGTGGTGGAGGGGGCGCCGGCGCGTCGTCGCCATCGGCACCGGCGTCGGGCGGCGCCGCAGCCGCACCCGCACCGCGTCACCCGGACCGTCGTTGGCACCGCCGTCGTCGCCCTGATTAACATCTCTCTGGTCGGCCGCGGCCGCGGCGCCGGGTGGGGGCGGCGCCCCCACAGGATCGGGTGGAGCCAATGGGACGTCGTCCCGGTCCGCTCCCGTGTCACCTGGACCCGGGTCGGGTGCGACCTGGTCACCGACCTGGGTCTTCTTGACCGTTACGCCGAACACCTGGATCTTGCGGACACCGTCCTCGGTGCTGATCGACAGGATCGTCGAGAACCGCTCGGCCCGGTCGGCGTGCTTCTTGGCAGCGTCGAAGATCGCCTGGCCGTTCGCGTTGTTGCTGAAGCGGCCGCCGAAGGTGATCTTCGGTGCTTCCCGGTTCGCCCGTCGAGCGACCGAGATGCTGATGTCGCCCGACTGGTGCTTCTCGAAGTTCTGGCCGAGGTCGAAGCCGGTGCTGGTCAGCCTCGGGGCTCGTCCGTCGGGATCGACGAACCGCAGCGGGTTCGACGCCGCGTACGTGTAGGCCGACAGCAGGGATGGGTCGTCGACCACGGCGTACAGGTCCTCCTCGAGCAGCGGTTCGGGGCTCAGGAAGTTCTCCTCGCGTGGGTCGTACCAGCGCTCGCCGAAGTTCACAAGGTCGTACGTCGTGTCCGTCCAACCGCCGGCGAACAGGAATGGGGTGTCCTTGATGCTGTTTTGCCCCGCGATCCAGGGCCGGCCCGTCGGCAGGTAGTCGACGTACTGGAAGACCCCGCCGACCTCGTCGGTCGCCACCCGCAGGCTGCCCTGCAGGTCCTTGTGCAGGAAGTGGATGGTGCGGGTCTCCTTGGGCTGGCAAGTGCCTGTGGCCGCGTCGTACACCCGGTTCGCCAGGTCGCACTCGCTGGGGTTGGCCACCTGACAGGCGGTGGAGCTGTCGCAGGTGCATGGGTTCTCGAGCGTGTCGGTACACGGTGGGGGCGGTGGTGGCTGGGGGCTCGTGCGATGACTCGCAATCAGCTGCTCGCCCAGGTAGATGTTCGCGTAGCGCAGCCCCTCGTTGCGCGTCCGCCAGTGCTCGTTGACGAACCAGGTCGTGCCGCCGGGTCCCCGCTCGAGGGTGCGCGCACCCTCGGCGTTGTAGCGGTAGTCGGTGTCGTTGTTGCCCTCGGCGATACGGATGACCCTGTTCTCGGCGTCCCACTCGAGGGTCCGGCTGATGTCGCTGTTGCCCTTCGCGCAGGGCTGGACCCAGCCGGTCATGTTGCCGTTGGCGTCGTAGGTGTAGGTACGGCTGCCGGACCGGATGAGGCGGTGGATGTCGTTGCCCGCCGGGTCGGTCGCGTACACGAGGTCGCCGGCTGCGATGATGTACGTGGTCTCCGGGTCCTGGTTGAAACCCCCGCCACCGGAACCGGTGTTGCTCTCGCAGGTTTCCTCCTCGGTCGTCCCCCCGCCGGGACCATTGCCCTCGCACTTCTTGGCGTTGGGGTTGCAGTCCTTGCCGCCTCCGCCTCCGCCTCCGCCTCCGCCTCCGCCCTTGTTGCCGTTGCCGGTGGTGCTGGTCGTGGTGGTGGACTGCAGTTTCTCCAGCAGGTTCCCGTTGGCGGCGTAGTCGGTCTCGTAGGTGAAGCCGCGGTTCTCCTGACGGTCGATGTAGGTGCCGACACCGCCGGTGAGGCGGTAGTGGCCGTCGTAGGTGAACGCGTGCTGGGAAGGTCCGGGCACGTTGTTCTCCGGGGGCGGCCCGAGTTCGGTGATGACGGTTTCGGTCCCGTCCGCGTACAGACTGTTGACGGTGCTGAGCACGTTGCCGACCGCGTCGTAGCTGTACTCGAGTCGCTGCAGCGGGCGGGCGGTCGAGGTCGTGCCGTCGAACTGGACGGCTGCCGTCGAGTCCGTGTCGATGCTGGCCAGGAAGCGGCGGGTGGGTTCTTGTTCGTAGCTGGTCTCCACCCCGGTGCCCGTGCGCAGGTAGGTGGCCTGACCGAACTGGTCGTAGCGGACCTCGTCGATGTAGACGATCTCCACGTCGGGCCGTGGCACGGTGTTGCCGAACTGGTCGTACAGGTCGTGCTGCGGTGCCTGGGATACCAGGCGGGTCGGACGCCCACCGAGGTCGTAGTCGTGGGCCAGCACCTCGCCGTCGGGGTAGGTCAGCACAGCTAGGCGGCCGAGGCTGTCGTACTCCCAGGCCGTCGCCCACGTCGGCGGGCTGGTATTGATGCCCTTGCCGAACGGGTCCTCGTCCTGGGTGGCGGTCTCCCGTGCGACGTTGCCGTCGACGTCGTAGCCGTACGTGCGCTCCATCGATCCATCTACCACCCGGGTGACGCGGCCGGCCGCGTTCTCGGCTGCGGCGGCGGCGCCGTATCCGTAGGTCACGTTGGGTGTGCCGTCGGAGTAGTCGACGCCGACCATCCGGTCGCGGTCGTAGGAGTAAGTGGCGACGGTTCCGGTCGCGCGTTCCACGGTGAGCAGCTGCCCGAACGGGGCGAAGGTTCGCCGCACCAGCCCACCGTCGGGGGTCTCGGTCGAGGTGACCGCGTCTTGCAGGTTGTAGGTGTGCTCGGTACGGGCGCCCACCGCGTCCACGACCGCGGTGAGGCGACCGAGACGGTCGTACTCGTAGGCCGTGGTGATGGCGCCCGGCGTCGCGGTCGAGTCCTGGATGCGTCGCGCTCCGAGGACGCTGCCGCCGGGCAGCGCGGCCAACGGGCTCTGGCCGCCGTCGGGGTCGTTGGCGCCGGCTGGGCTGTCGACACGGAGGAACACAGCACCCCCGACATCGAGCCAGCGGGCCGATACCTTGCCAAGCGGGTCTGTGGTCTGGATCCGTCGCATCGTGATCGGTGCGTCGTAGACCCCGCCGGGATCGGGCAAGACGTCGAAGTCGTACGCCACGGTCTCCACCGAGCTGTCCGGGAGCACCTGGGACAGGAGGCGATCGAAGGTATTGAACGTCCGCACGATCGGCTGGGTCTCGGGAACGTGGGTAGTGGACTCGGCGGTCTCCGAATTCCACGTGTTGTAGGTGGTGATCGCGAAGTCGCTGTCCGTCTCCACGACCGGATACCATTCCTTGACCTCTCGGCCGAGGGCGTCGTACTCGATGGCGCCTTCGACGATTCGGGCCTCTGCGGCCACACCGTCGACCTTCGCGTCTCGCTTGCGCTGGACGACGCGGCCCATACCGTCGACGAAGCTGACGGTGTCGATGGTGTTGCCGGCGTTGAACCGGTCGTAGTGGTGCACGGTCGCCCACGCGTGGGCGCCGGCCGGGTCGAATCCGGTACTGAGCCCGCCGTAGGCGTAGGAGACCGTCGCGGAGCCCGATCCTTGCTCACGGGGAGCGGTGACCGACAAAAGGCGACCCTGGGCGTCGTAGGTGTATGTGGTCAGGTTGCCGTTCTCATCCGTCCGGGAAGTGAGCCGCCCGGTGAACGGGTCGTAGGTTGCGCTCGACATCACACCGTGGTTGTCCGTGACCATGGCGATCGCTGTGAAGCGGTGTGGGTCAAAGACGTAGTCGACGCAGTAGCGAACGGCGTCGTCCGCGGTGCTCAGCGAGCCGCAGCCATCGAAGGTGACACTGGCCGAGCTAACGGTCTCGGGTGGATAGTCGCCGCACGATGCCGGTGGGGCGTTGGTGGGCCGGGCGACAGCGTTGTAGGAGCCATGGGTATCGAAAGACATTTCGGTGATGGCGAACAGTGGGCCACACCCGCTCCCATCGTTCTCTGCGACCAGCTCGGCGATGCGCATCGGGGTGGCGTTGGCGCAAAGGTCGGGGCCACCATTGCGATAGCGAAGACGTTCACCCGACGGGGCGTCGTTGCCGTACACGGTGACGGTCTGCGGTACCGAAACCCATGACCAGCCCGCGCCGAGGATCCGGTCGCCGTCACGCGGCGCGCAATCAGAGTAGGTGATCACCGTGAAGGTGTCGTCCTCGTCGATCTCTCCCTCGTTCTCGTCGTGAACGGTGAGGACGTCACCGATCACGTTGTACGTGTAGCGCGTCACCGCTGTCTGTTCGTCGCCTTCGGCGTCGATCTGGGTGAGGCTGTCGGTGACGAGACGCGGGGATAGCGCTGTGCCGAACAGCAGCGTGCGAGCGGTCTCCCCGACGGCGGGCAGGTTGACGACCACCGAGCCATAGGGGCCGTTCGCACCGCCCGAGGGATCGGCGTTCACGAAGGCCCACTCGAAGCTGGCCACTCTCCGTACGTCGCCGTTGGCGTCGAGCGTGCGCTCCTCGGCTAGTGCGCCCGTCTCGAAGGGGTTGCCGTTCAGGTAGTCGCGTTCGTAGGACCGCAGCACGGTGCCGTTCTCATCGAGCTGGTCCTCACGGACGAACGCGAAACCGAGCATCTCCCGCAGCAGCCGGTCGTACACATTACCGCTGTAGCTGAACCTGGAGTGCTGGACGGAAGGTCCATCACCTTGACGGCCGTCGTCGACCTTGACGCTGGACATCACCCATATCGATTCAGGATTCGCGATCGTATTACCGGCGCGCTCGTAGTCGAGGCGGATCTGACCACCGAGAGGGTTGGTCACAGACCTCAACATATTTGTGCGCCCCCGCAGGTTGAGGCGGACCTCGATGTGCTCGAAGTCGGTGCTGCGGACCGCGTCCAGGTAGCCGTCGCCGTTGATGTCCACCATCTGGATCTGCGCGGTCATGCGGTCGTAACCCGCGTGGATGCCGGGGTTGATGACGATGTAGCAGGCGAAGATGCAGATCGGCCCGATGTAGAAGGAGAAGTCCACGCCTCCGGAGAGACCGGTGGAACGCGACACTTCCATCTGGCCATCAGGGAGACTGATCCCGTTGCTGCCGAAGCGGGCGGCGTCGACGGTCACGTCACCGTCCGGGTAGTCGCCGTAGACGGTCTCCGCCGGGCGCACCATGCCGTCCCCGGAACCGAAAATGGTGCGGGGCTCGCCCCCGCCGACGTTGTTCATGCGGTCGGGGACGCCGTCGCCGTCGATGTCCATCCAGTCGAAGAGCGAGTAGCCGACGCCCTCGCTGTAGGCGACGCCGCCGCCGAACTCGTAGGCGTTGAACTGGAAGCCGACCGAGATTGACCCGCCGACGTCCTTGTTGGACGAGGTCCGCCCGGTCGACCACTGGATGGCGTCATCCGCGAAGCGGTAACCCAGGTTGAGGTACACCCACAGCTCATTGGAGGTGAAGGTTTCGACCCGGTCGGGCAGCCCGTCGCCGTTGATGTCGATCAGGGCCCGGTCGATGGGGGTGCCGAGAGGGCTACCATCCCGATCCTCGCCGAGGTCGCCCTGGATGTCGGGCGCGTCGGGGTCGTTGTTTGTGACCGCGCTGTAGGCCTCGCCGTTGGCGATCGGGTTCGTCCACTGGGAGCCGATCGAGAAGCCGAGACCGAGGTTCATGCCCCGTGACGACTTGGTGGTGGTCGGCTCGACGTTGTTGGCGCCGCCGTCGTCGTTCCGGCTGGAGCCGCCGCTGGAGGAGATGGCCACCGCCGAGCCGCCGAGCCCGCCGCCCAGGGCGAGCGCGAGGTCGAACGAGTTCTCGCCGGTGCTGGTCGTGGCTGCCTTCGCGCCGCGGGGGCCGGTGAACTCGATGCCGGAGCCGTTCCGGATGTCGGCGTAGCCGTCCCCGTTGTAGTCCTCGTAGTCCGTGAGGGTGCGGCCACCGCCAGCCGCGGCGCTGAACGACACCACGAGCCCCAGCATGAAGTTGAAGTCGCCGTCGACCGAAAGCATCTGCGGCGCTTGCCGGCCGACCGGGGCCAATCCCGGGATGGGTGTGTCCGCACCGAGGCGGTCGGCCTGCATGGTCGTGGCCGTGGCGTGGAGTGTCTCCTTCTCGGCGGCCCGCCACCGGTCGGCGATGTCGCTGTTGGGGCCGGCCCACGGGATGTATGGCAACGACGGATCGAAGCTGGTCTCCACGCCGCCCTTCACGTCGCCCGCAGACGGGGCGTCGCCGGCGTCGGGGACCTCCGTGTCCTTGTTGAAGCCGTCGGCCTCGGCCTGGAACCGGAACTGGGTCTCGACCAGCGGACCGCCTCCATCGGCGTCTGCGTGGTCAGCGTTGTATCCAGCGTAGGCCCAGCCACGGTTCCCGGAGGCGAAGATGCCGTCGATGTCGGGCCAGTGCAGCTGGCCGTTGTTCACGACCTGGGTCTTGTCGACGTTGACGTCCTTGCCGTCTTTGTCCTTCTCTGTCACGGTCCATTTCCAGGTGATCTTGGATTTCACGAGATTCACGAATGTGCCCACGACTGGGTGGGCGACGCTGACTTCGATGTAGTAATCGGTATTGCGCACGGGGGTGAAGTTCGTCATGGTGGTGGAGCCGTGCAGGGGTATGCCAAGCGCACCAAAAACGGGGAAGGCCTTGCGGGCGACGACGCCACCGGCGAGCGTCTTTACGGTCAGGACTGCCGAGGTGGAGATGAAGCTGTCGGGCGTAAGGCCGCTGCTAAGCGCGACCTCGATCTTCGCCGCCTTCATCCTGCCCTTGTCCGGCGACGTCACCGGAGCATAGGGCGCGGTCTGGTCGGTGCGGGAGAACACGCGCACGTTGGGGATGAGTGGGATGTCGAGGGGGATCTGGACGTTGGCCTCCGAGGGAACGCCGGAGAGGTCCGGCGGTTCGAGACCGGGCGCGGTGGTCGTGATCTCGACCGAGTAGTCGGTCGGGTCGACTGGTGAGTCGCTGCGGACCTGGATGTCGAGGAAGTCGTTCTCTTCGAAGTCGTCGTCGGTGCCGAGTTCCCCGTCGTCGCCCGCGTCGGTCGTGGGCGCGGCGATGGTCAAATTGACCGAGCCGCTGGTCTCCCCTGTCGTGCCCTGCGGCACGGTGAACACCGGGTGGTCAACCGGCGTGTTGTCGCCGTGCCCCTGGATGACGATGACCTCGATGTCGTCGGAGAGGCCGGCCAACACGTTCACCTTGACGTTCACGGTGATGGCGCCGGGCTCAGACAGCGCCGTTCGGGCGCCACTGCGGCCGAACAGCGTGAAGTCCTCGGAGGCGTCGTAGACCACCTGGCTGCGCCCGTTGGCGTCGGC
>JADFIY010000094.1 GCA_022566415.1 Acidobacteriota bacterium | reverse complement strand
GTCACCCACTGCCTCTCCGAGACCGAAGGTCTCCAGCCAGCGTTCCGTGTGGTCCCGAAAACCCTCAGGCCCGTCGATGGTGGATGCCCCTTCCGCCTGGATGGCGGCGAACTCGAAGGCGGTGCGCACCTGCGCCGATGCGAGATCGATCACGACGTCGGCGCCGCGGAGGCGTCCGCCGTGGGTGACGAGCGGAGGAACGCCACCCGCGCTCGTCTCGATGTTGGCGCCGAGGGCGCCGAGCGGGGCAGCCAACCGATCCATCGGGCGGCGCATCAGCGACTCGTCTCCGACCAAGGTGGTGCGGAAGGCCGATCCTGCGGCGGCGCCGGCGAGGAGACGCATCGTGGTGCCCGAATTGGCGCAGTCGATGGGGTCGTCCGGGGCAATCCACCGGAGCCCCGTGATCCGGTCCCGAGTGGCCTTGACGCCGAAGCGTCGGATCGCTCGCAAGGTGGTGGCGACATCTGCCCCCGGCGCTAGGCCGGTGATCCGGCTCTCGCCTTCGGCCATTGCCGCCAGCAGCAGGGCTCGATGCGAGAGGGACTTGTCGCCGGGAACCCGCACCCCGGTGGTGAATACACCCTCAGGTGGTGTGATCACCCGGGTATCTCGGTCAGCCATCGTCATCGTCTCCCGCTGCGGCGTACAGGTCTCTGATCTCAACGATGGTCAGCGGACGTGAGCTGCCCGGAGCCAACCTGCGATCCCGCAGCGGCCCGATTGCGGTGCGAGTCAATCGCTGCACCGGGTATCCGGCGGCGGCCAGCATGCGGCGCACGATCCGGTTCCTGCCCTCCCCCATCACCACCTCGACGATCGATGTCTCCTGATAGCGGTCCACGAGCTTGGCGCTCACCGCGGCGGCCGGCCCGTCATCGAGCATGACACCTTCGGTGAGTCTGCGAAGCGCGGCGGCGTCGAGGTGGCCGTCGACCATCGCCACGTAGGTCTTATGCACACCGTAGCGAGGGTGGGTGAGGCGCAGGGTCAGGTCGCCGTCGTTGGTCAGGATGATGAGCCCCTCGGAGTCGACGTCGAGCCTTCCCACCGGAAAGATCCGCGGCTCGTCTGGCACCAGGTCGGTCACGATCGGCCTCCCTTGCGGATCGCTCGTTGTGGTGACCACACCAGGTGGCTTGTACACGAGGTACGAGGCAAGGCCCGGTGCGACCGGGAGCGGGACACCGTCGATCCGGATCTCGGCGCTTGCCGGATCGGCTTGTTGTCCCAAGTGGGCTGGAACCCCATCGACCGTGACCCGCCCCGCCTCGATCAAT
This sequence comes from Acidobacteriota bacterium, assembly GCA_022566415.1. GTDB lineage: Bacteria > Actinomycetota > Acidimicrobiia > Spongiisociales > UBA5794 > JACZST01. The sequence continues at coordinate 8,112 of JADFIY010000094.1, read as the reverse complement.
CGCTCCGCGGCTCGCCTGGATGCGAAACCCGAACGGGCGATCAGCTTGTGAATCCGTTCGATGATCCCTCCGGGCGGAACGGGCGCTCCAGCGTCTCGACGACCTCAGCCGGCGGCACGTGGTCGGCCAATGGCGGTAGTTCGCCGATCGAGTTGACACCGAGCTTTTCCAGCATCAGGTCGGTGGTCCCGTACAACAAGGCCTGTCCGGGCCCGGGTGCATGGCCGATTTCCTGAACGAGCCCGTGACGTTGCAGGGTTTGCAGCGCCCGCTCCGAGTCGACCCCGCGGATCTCTGCAACCTGGCCACGAGACACCGGTTGTTTGTAGGCCACCACCGCCAGCGTCTCCAGCGCTGCACCGGAGAGCCGGGTCGCCTTGTCCGATGCAGCGAACCGCTCCAGGTACGGCTTGGTCTCTGGCGTCGTGTACAGGCGCCAGCCTCCACCGACCTGTCTCAGCACCAGCCCTCCGTCGCGGGATGCCAGCCCCTCCTGGATCTCTGCCAGGGCCACGGCCACCTGGTCGCGGGGGATCTCGAGAACCTCGGCGAGGTCGGTCTCGGACAAGGGCGTCTCTGCAACGAACAGGATCGCCTCGATGGCGGCGCCTACCCCGCTCACTGCGCGTCCTCTCCTCGCATCAGCGCGTCGAATCTCTCGGCGGCTTCTGTCTCGCTATACCCGACGACGATCGGCGCGAATCGGTCTTCCTGCGACACGCGGACGATCCCCCAACGAGCCAACTCGAGCAGGCCGAGAAAGTAGGCGACGACCTCGAGCGAGCTGGTGCAATGGACGACGAGGTCCTCGAAATCGGTCTCTACAGCGCCCGCCATACGTGCCTGGATGTCGATGATCGCTTCCTGGACCGACGGCAGCTCCATCGCAAGATGGTCTGTGTCCGGTTCGTCGTAGGCATCGGCAAAGACGCGATCGGCGATGGTCGCCAGACCGGTGAGGTCGACCCGGAGCACCAGCCTGGGCGCCGGGGGTGTCACGTTCTCGAGCCCGACCATACGGCCGACGAACCGATCGTTAGCCTCGATGCGGTGCCCTAGCACGGCGGCGACATCCTTGAAGGTGAGGTTTATCAGCAGTCGTGCCAGCAGCCGATCTCGCTCCCCAGCGAAGGCGAGCTCGTCGTCGAGGTCGAGTGCCCGATCATCCGGGAGGAGGTGGCGGGCCTTGATCTGGATGAGCGTCGACGCGATCAACAGGAACTCGCTGGTCACATCGAGCTCGAGGTTGCGCATCACATCGACGTAGTCGAGGTACTCGGTGATGAGATCGCTGAGGCTGAGCTCGGTGATTTTCACCTGATGCGAAGTGATCAGTTGCAGCAGCAGATCGAGGGGCCCCTCGAAGACGCGCGTTTTCACCTCGTAGGTCATGGGCGGCATGGTAAAGGGGTCAGCACGCGAGGGGTGGGTTTACGGCAGTTCGCAGTTCCCAGTTGCCAGTTCCCAGTCCCGATTACGAACTGGGAAGTTCCTACCCGTCCGCCTCTAGCAACGCGGACCAGCGATTCGTGTCTACCCCGTGCGGTGCGGGCCCGGGGTGGTTGGCGGCAAAGGAGACCACAATGCCGTCGAACCCTGCCGCCGACAGCTCAGCGGCCCCAACCGACCCGTGGGTGCGGTAGCGTCGCATGGCCGCGGTGAGCGGGATACCGATGCCGTCGAACACGGTGGCGATCGACCGGCGGATGACGCCGAGGCCGGCAAGGCGCTTTCCGACATCGTGCAACAAGGCGGCTGTGTGCGCATCGTCATCGCCTGGAAGGGTGGTGGCGACTCTCGATGCGACCACAAACGCGTGTCGCTGGTCGGCGACGTCTTGCTGCCAGAAGAGGTTGGCACCGGCTGCGTCGAGATGCTGATGAACCAGCTGCTGCTCCCTCGGGGTGAGGCCTTGCGCAGTCATATCGCCAAGAAACCGTCGAACCAGGTGCCAGGCATGCCGCGTTGCGCTGGTCAGGCGACGGACTTGCAATCAACGCACCGCGTCGAGGCGGGGCGAAACTCCATGCGCGCCTCACCGATCGGCTTGGCGCAGACCCCGCAGATCCCGTACGTGCCCTCATCGATCTTGGCCAGCGCCTGGTCGATGTCGTCGAGGTGATGCTTGAGTGACTCGACGAGTCCCAGCACTTCGGTGCGCTCGGCGGTGGCCGCTCCACCGTCGGCAAACGCATCGCCATAATCAACGGTCCCTGTGAGCTCACCGGAAACGTCGGCGCCGAGCTCCTCCATCTGATGCACAACCTTCGCCCGCTCCACACTGAGCGTGCTCGCGGCTGCTTTGAGGTCGATCGTCGCTGTCATGTAACAAGCCTCACGGCGGTGGCGGTCCCAGGATTCCCTAGCGAGCCCGCGGATGCGCCGTCACATAAACCTCGAGCAGATGCTGGGGAGACACATGTGTATACACCTGTGTGGTCGAAATACTAGCGTGGCCCAGAATCTCCTGTACAGATCTGAGGTCCGCACCTCCCTCCACCATGTGCGTCGCTGCAGAGTGACGCAACACATGTGGGGACAGGCGGTTTCCACTAATTCCGGCCTTGCGCCCGTTGCGTTTCACGATCTCCCAGACGCCCTGGCGGGTGAGGGGTCTCCCCCGAGCATTCAGGAACAGGATCCCGGGATCCGCGTTTCCACGTTTCAGTTCCAAGCGGATTTCGAGGTAATCGTGAAGTGTGGCAACGGAGTGCCGGCCGAGTGGGACGATCCGCTGCCGATCGCCCTTGCCGGTGACGACCGCGCTGCGCTGGTCGAGATCCACATCGATGACATCGACCGTGATCGCCTCGGTTACCCGGCATCCGGTCGCGTATAGGAACTCGAGCAGAGCCCGGTCGCGGACGTCGAGCGGTCGAGTGGTGGCGGGGGCTTCGAGCAACGCCAGCACCTCATCAACCCGCAGGGCTTTGGGAAGGGACCTGCCCCGCTTTGGAGTGTCGATCAGGATGGTTGGATCGTCGGCGGCGTGACCCTCCACGACCAGGAACCGATGATATCCGCGCACCGCCGCCAGCTTGCGGGCGATGGTCGACGGAGCGAGTTCCATCGTCGCCAAGCGCTCGACAAAACCGGGTGCCGATGCGTCGCCAGCGGTGTCCGGGTCGTCGAGGAAGGCGAAATACTGGGTCAGGTCCCTTCGGTAGGCGGCGACGGTGTTGTCTGCGAGACCGCGCTCCGATCGCAACGCGGCGAGATACTCCTCCGCTTCGGGGGACAGGGCGGTCATCGGCGAGCGGCCAATAGGATCCCGATAACCGATTTGGCATCCTTGATACGGCCGATCCGAACCTGCTCAACGGCCTGAGCAAGGGGAATGGTGACCACCGTTGCATGGCGTTCCTCTAGCCCTTCCGGCTTCCGGACCACCGGTTCGATGCCCTCGGCGAGATACAGGCTTATGACCTCGTCGGTGACCCCGGGAGAGGTGACGATATCGGTGAGGTGCTCTAGGTGCCCGGCCGAGAAGCCGACTTCCTCCACGAGCTCCCTGCGAGCGGCTGCGATGGGATCCTCCCCGGGGATGTCGAGCATGCCGGCGGGGATTTCTAGTATCGCTTCGCCGAGTGGGGCGCGGTACTGCTCGATCAGCACGACGTCGGCACCATCGAGCGGGACGACGGCGACAGCGTTGGGGAGGCGCAGGACGTAGCGGAGAGACCGGGTGCCGTCCGGAGCCTCGATGGTCACCTCATCGAGGCGGGCGAAACCGACGTCGGCGATGGTCTTCGACCCGGTCGTGTGAAAGCTCGCCACTCAGGATCCGGCCGTTACTGACTCCGAAGAGGCGACGGCCTGTTCTGTGCTGGTGCTCCGCCGCCGTTTCAGGGCCGCGGCGATGAACCCATCGAACAGCGGGTGCGGGTTGTCAGGCCGGGACTTGAACTCGGGGTGGAACTGGGAACCGATGAAAAAGGGATGACCGGATAGTTCGATGATCTCCACCAGACGGTCGTCGGGTGAGATGCCGGCAAGGACGAGCCCTCCCTCTTCGAGCTCGTTGCGGTAGCGGTTGTTGATCTCCCAACGATGCCGGTGCCGCTCGTAGACGACGCTCTCGCCATAGAGCCGCTCCGTGATCGTGCCCGGGGTGAGCTTGGCTGGGTAGATCCCGAGGCGCATCGTGCCGCCCATGTCCTCGACGTCGTTCTGATCCTCCATCAGGTCGATTACCGGATCCGGAGTGGTCGGGTCGAACTCGGTGCTGTTGGCGTTTGGGTGGCCGAGGATGCTTCTTGCGAACTCGATCACGGCGCACTGCAATCCGAGGCACAGGCCGAGGAATGGGACGTCGTGTTCCCTGGCATGTCGGATCGCTTCGATCTTGCCCTCGATGCCTCGTACGCCGAACCCTCCCGGCACCAGGATCCCGTCGAGCCCTTCCAGGTGTGACTCGGCGAGCAGGCCGTCGACCTCTTCTGCGGGTATCCACCGGATGGTGACCGCCGCCCCGTTGGCGGCGGCGGCGTGTTTGAGCGACTCGACCACCGAGAGGTAGGCATCCGGGAGCTCGACGTACTTGCCGACGAGCCCAATCGTGACCTCGTCCTTGGCCTCATCCATGCGCAGCACCATCGCCTCCCAATCGGCAAGATCCGGGGGGTCGGTTTCCAGGTCCAGCTTGCGGCAGACGACGGCGTCGAGGCCCGCTTCGTTCAGCTCGAGAGGCACGGCATAGATGTTGGGTATGTCGACAAGGTTGATGACGCCGTCGGGCTCAACGTCGCAGAACAGGCTGATCTTCCGCCGCGCCGCATCATCGAGAGGACGGCTGGACCTGACGACCATGACATCGGGCATGATGCCGTGGGAGCGGAGCTCGGCGACGCTGTGTTGCGTCGGCTTTGTCTTGAGCTCTTCGCTCGTCGCCAGGTAGGGAACCAGGGTGACGTGGATGAAACACGAATCCTGCGACGGCAGCTCCTTGCGCAGCTGACGGATCGCTTCGAGATAGGGCAGGCTCTCGATGTCGCCGACGGTGCCGCCGACCTCGGTGATCACGACATCGATGTCTTCCTTACCGACCTTGCGGATCCTGCCCTTGATCTCGTTGGTGATATGCGGGATCACCTGCACCGTTGCCCCGAGATAATCGCCGCGCCGTTCCTTTCGGATCACCGACTGATAGACCGATCCCGTGGTTACGTTCGAGTCGCGGCTCAGGCGCACACCGGTGAAACGCTCGTAGTGGCCGAGGTCGAGGTCGGTTTCTCCCCCGTCGTCTGTAACGAACACCTCTCCGTGCTCGAACGGGTTCATCGTCCCGGGGTCGACGTTGATGTAGGGGTCGAGTTTCTGCAGGGTCACCCGCAGTCCTCTGGCCTCGAGCAGCCGGCCCAGCGATGCCGACGTGATCCCCTTACCCAGACTCGATGTCACCCCTCCGGTGACGAACACGTGTTTTGCCACGTCCTACTCCACCTCGGAAGGCTGCATTGTACGCAGCCGGGCACGGTTGTCGCGGCACTAGCGATCAACGGTCGGCCGCCAGCACCAGCAACTCGGCTGCATGTTCTCTTCCCCGTTCGCTCTCAGGCAAACCTGCCAGCATCCTCGACAGTTCCTCGACTCGATCGTCACCTTCGACCATCGTCACGGTCGCGGTGGTTCCGTCGCGGCGCACCGCCAGATGCTGGTCGGCGAAGGCGGCGATCTGAGGGAGATGGGTGACGCAGAACACTTGTCTTCCTTTGGAGAGCGCTGCCAGCTTTCTGCCCATCGCCAACGCGGTCTCTCCCCCGGTCCCGGCGTCGATCTCGTCGAAGGCGATCACGGTTCCATCTTCAACACCGGAGGCGAGTCGGAGTGCCAGAGCGAGTCTGCTCAGCTCACCACCTGAGGCAATTCTTGCCGCGGCCTTGGCTTCGAGCGATGCATCGGAGGAAAACTCGAGAACGACCCTGTCTGCGCCCCTCGGTCCAGGGTCCGCTTCATCGATGCGGAAGCGAACTACGGGAGTGGAGAACCCGAGGTCGATGAGGTGGGCGACGGCGCCCTTGGCCAGCCGATCGGCTGCCTTCCGCCTCGCCTCGCGGAGATCAGCTCCGGCCGTGTCCACGGCACCGGTTGCCAGGCGGTGGGCGATATCGAGCTCGCCGGCATCGGCGAGCAGAGCATCCAGTTCGGCGGATCGTTTAGCGGCGGCGGCGCCGAAGCTGAGGACGCTGTCCAGGTCGTCGCCATACTTGCGTCGCAGCTCGCCGAGCAAGGCGAGGCGCCTCTCGACATGGTCGAGCTGCTCGGGATCGCGGTCGAAGTCGACCGCCACACCGGCAATTTCTGCCGACAGTTCGGCAACCAGCGCTGCCGCCTCTGCACCGAGGTCCGCCAGCGGCCGGAGCGATGGATCGGTCTTGGCAGCGATGCCGAGATCGCGGACCGCCTGGTCGATCGACCCGGCGGCTCCCTCCTCAGCGATCGCGCGTGCTGCTGCCGACAATCGCTCCCCCAGCGACTCGGCGTTTCTGAGCCGGGTAGCCAGCCGCCCCAAATCCACATCGTCGCCGGTGTTGAACCCGGCTTCGGAAATCTCCGCGGCCTGGAACTGGACGACGTCTCTCTCACGCTGGAGGGCGCGCTGGTCACCGCCAAGCTGGTCGACCTTGGCTTCGATTGCTCGTAGCGAGGCCCATGCTTCTCGGTAGGTGTCGAGCCTTTTGGCACCTGACTCTTCGAGGGCACCGTCGATCAGGGCCCGTACCGCGGCAGGCTCACCGAGGGCGTTGCGGTCGTGCTCACCGACGATGTCTACGAGCGATGCGAACTGCTTTGCCATGGCTGCTGCGGTCACCATCTTCCCGTCGACGTAGGCGCGCGACCGGGAGGCATCGACATGGCGGCGCACCACATGCTCTTCACCGTCGACGATGAACCGGCCCTCCACCCAGGCTTCCTCGCCGGTCGGGCCGATCTGGTCCTTCCTGGCAGTCTCACCCCTCAGCAGTCGGAGCGCTCCGAGGAGCAGGGTCTTGCCGGCCCCGGTCTCCCCGGTGATCACCACGAGTCCGGGCCCTGGCTCGAAGCGCGCCTCCGGGATCAGCCCGAGATTGTGGACGACGAGCTCGTCAAGCATGATCGAGGCCGAACTGGTGCCTCACCGCCGCAGGGAAGGGGTGGCTTTCGAGGGTCAGGAACCGCACCACCTCGTCACCGCGACTGATCGACACGGATTCACCCGGATCGACCGTTGCCACCCTGCGGCCATCGACGTTGACGCTCGCCTGGCGGTCGATCTCCACCGACACCTCGATCACCGCGTCCGCCGACAGCACCAGGCTCCTGGAGAGAAGGCTGTGCGGTGCGACCGGTGTCATGATGAGGACGTCCAACGCCGGATCGACCACCGGCCCTCCTGCTGACAGCGAGTAGGCGGTGGATCCGACAGGGGTGGCCACGATGATCCCATCGGTGGCGTATCTGGCGAAGCGTTCCCCGTTGATGGTGACGCCGATCTCGATGATCCGCTCGCTGATCACCTTTTCCACCACAACATCGTTGAGCCCGGTCGCCGACCCTCCGGGAAAGTGGACCTGGACGGTCATCCGCTCGAAGGTGTACGCCCGATCGTCGGCAATGGCCGCAACCAGCGCGTCCAGCTCCTCCACCTCGAACTCGGCCAGGTAACCCACGCGCCCCACGTTGATCCCGGCCACCGGGAGCCCGCGCGACCAGGCGAGCCTGGCTGCGCGCAGCACCGTTCCGTCCCCACCGACGCCGAGCACGACATCGAGTCCCTCGGGCACGTCCTCGTGCAGGCGGACCACATCGAGGCCGCGATCTCTGGCAAGTTTCTCGAGGCGCGTCGCAACCTCGCCTGCTTCGTCTTTGTCATCGTGCACGACAACCCCGACCGCGGTCACGCCGACTCCTCCCCGGTTACGACGTGCCGTACGGTACCGGCATCCAGGGTGAGAGGTCCGCGTCTGGCATGGATGAAGAACTCCCGATTCCCGTCGGTGCCGGTGATCGGGGAGGCGACGGCTCCGATAGTGCCGACGCCCGCGCCCTCCAGCGCGGTTACCGCCTGCTCGATCGCCCGTTGGTGGATTTCAGGGTCACGCACCACACCGCCCTTGCCGACAAGATCCTTGC
>JADFIY010000093.1 GCA_022566415.1 Acidobacteriota bacterium | reverse complement strand
CTTCCGCGTAGGATTGTGGCTATGGGTTTTCCTCACCGGCGGCATCGGTGTCGATCATATCGTCGAGGTGGGCGGCCCCAACACGCTTGGCGGCGTCCAGCCGATGGACCACTGTCACCTCGGACGGCTGCTCGGCGTACATCTTGCCCAGCAGTGACAGGAGCTCATGGCGGTCCACGACCTGCACGCCCTCGATTCCCAGTAACGTGTTGTGAATCTGCTCGGCTAACGCATTGCCCATCCAGTCGTCGGTTGCCTGAGAGGAAAGATTCTCGAACGGCAGGACGACTACCCCCCGGGGCGTTCCGATTCCCGGCACCTGCCAATCAGCCCCGCTCGGTTCGGCCGAGGCGAACCAGTCGCTCAGTTCCGCGGAGAGGTCCTCCGCAGACGCGAAACGCTGCTCGCGATCCGAGGCCAGACACTTTTCCACGATCTGCCGCAACCATTTGGGAATCGGCGGCGTCACATCCCGAGGCCAATCGACCGGACTTCGCTCGTCGCCGCCGGTGAGATAATCGAGCGGACCGCGACCGTGGCTCAGCGGATGACCGACCAGAAGGTGGTACAACGTCGCCCCCAGGGCGTAGAGGTCCGCCCGTTCGTCCAGGGCGACGCGCCCGTCGCGTTGCTCGGGCGGCATGTAGTGCGGCGTTCCGTAACCCGAACCGTTGGGAGAACCCGCTCCGGCTTGAGGGCCGCGCAGAATGTCGACCAGCCCCAGATCGGCGATCTTGACCGATCCATCCGATCCAAGGATCAGATTGCTGGGTTTGATATCACGGTGAAGCAGGCCCACCGCGTGAATCGCCGACAGCCCGTCGGCGGCGCCGATGCCCAGGTGCGCGACCTGTGTCCAGGCCAGCCGCCCACATTCCCGCACGACCTCGCCGAGGTTGGCCCCGTCCACGTACTCCATCACGAAGTACCACTCGTCGCCGGAGCGATCGCAATCCAACACGCGAGCGACGTTGGGGTGCTTGATTTTGAAACCCGCTTTGGCCTCGCTCTTGAAGCGCTCGCACGCCGCCGGCGAAAACTCGGGGTCCCCCGTGCTGAGCACCTTGACCACGCACGGTTCGTCGAGCACCAGGTGCCGCGCCAGATACACACGCCCGGCTCCGTGGGCGTGCAACGGCGCGATCAAGCGGTATCGTTCGCCTGGAATCAGATCCGAATCGCGCTGGATGGGGTCATCGAGTCGGCGCGAGGCACGCGGATAGACGAACGCGCACCGCCCGCAACGCATCAGGCGTCCATCGTGAAACGGTGCGCTGTCAATGGCACCGCCGCAGTGAACACATTGGCTACCCGGATCTTGCTGCAAGATGTCCTTCCAATCCGGAGGGCCTCGTCGCTGACGTCGCCTCGCTGATCGGTCGGCGCTGCCGAACCCGTTATGAGATCACGGCTTGAGGGTGAATCGCTTCCAGTTGCTGCGCCAAGTCAAGCAGCAGGCGCGAACCCCGGTCCCTCGGCACGTGATACCAGAAGGACGTGCTGTCGCTGGGGTTCTCAAACGTCCGCGTCGCCGCCCGGCAATACAACAAGGGCATCACATCGCTCCACGAGGCATCCGCCGTTTCCACCCACAAGACGGTATGGCACTCGCACAAAGCTGGCAAGCGCGAATCCACCGCGTACCCGACGATTCGATTGGACAGCGGGTCAATGTGCTTTCGCATCGCCATGGACCATCGCAAGGCCGCCAGCAACGAGGTCGGCAGGGCATCCAACGTCCCCTGTGTCCGATCGAGTTGCGTGCGCTCCTGGTCATTGAGTCGTTCAGAACGGTAGACATACCGCAAGGACACGTCTTTGCCCGCGACCAACGACGAGATCTGTTCCACCAACGCGAGATCGTTTTCTTCCGGGAACGGTTCCGCCCCGATGGTCCACAGTTTCGCTGACCGTAGCCAACCCGAACGGTCTAGATGATTGGTTAACTGCTCGAACGACAGGATGGTCATCCCGGTCGGCTGGACCTCGCGGATCCGCCGCGGGGCGCCCCACCGCCAGGCGCTGTCGTTGGCCTGCTCGATTTCCCGAATCGCCTCTTCACTTACCCCCATGGCGCTGGCCAGCCGCTGAAGGTCGCGTCGCGTGACGCGGGCCTTGCCGTTCTCGACTTCACTGAGGAATTTTCCTGATCGTGAAATCACTCCGGCGAGCTGGACCTGGGTCAGCCCGGCGCGCAATCTGTTCTGGCGTATTGCGCTACCGACCTGCGGCGGGAGGTAGCCCTCTTCAGATTTACCCACTTTACTTATACCTCCTAACTTACCACCGGAAGTACGGGAAACTGTGTCCGCCATCGTTCCCTGGGCCAACTGTTGTACGAGTTCCCCATGAAAGCCCCTTGACACGGTGCTACCGCCCATCATAACGTACCCAACTAGGGAAGTAAAGTAGTGTGAGTTACTTGCTGCCGGCGGCGAGCAAGCTCGTAGCGGCCTCGGTTAGCGCCTCAGTTTGTTTGTGCCATGCTGCGGCCGACTCGGTTCCTCTCTCGCGTGCCGGTACGTGCGCCAGGGCACGTTTGCCGTGCCTGTTGGGGCGTTGGAGGCGAACTCAAGTGGCCATGGCTCCAACCAAACTGCCCCTCTGTTTCGCGCTGCACCAAGCGGTGTTGGCGTACACGTACTCGCTGTCGTTATCGGCAGAAACGTACACCCGTCTTGAGGGTTTAATCGCTTCACGGCCAGATACTGGACGCCGGCGCGCCGCCTGTGGGACGGTCGTGGGCATCGATCCGCGATCGCGACATCGCCGCCGAGATCATGGGGGTAGCCGAGGCAAAGGGCAAGACCCAGGCGTTCGCGATTTCTTCCTTCTACGCCGGTGTCGGCGGTGCTCTGCTGGCGTCGTTCTTTGGTCGTCTGATTCCCGAAACGTGGGACCTGCTCTTATCGGTGGAATTCATCGCCATCATCCTCATCGGTGGCGCGGGAACGATCACCGGCGCCTTGATGGGTACGGCATTCGTAGTGCTCCTGCCGCGTCTCGTCGAGGATTTCACCCTATGGCTGGCCGAGCTCGCTCAGGGCGATTCCATAGGCTCATCTCTCGCCAATCTCATCGTGGCCACCGACGCCCAGGACTTCGGATTGATCTCCACGACCGCGGCGGGGCCCGGATTGAGTATCTTTCAGCTCAACATCGTTCTGTTTGGCGTCCTGATCGTCGTGTTTTTGATCTTCGAGCCCCTCGGGCTGTACGGGATCTGGATACGGATCAGGAACTACTGGAAGGCATGGCCATTCAGCTATTGAGAAAGCGTCCCCGGCTCGCCGGGGACGGACGGGGAAACGGGAGGAGGAACGCGAAGTGAAACGCATGAGAATCTTCGCCGTCGTGCTGGCGCTGGGGCTCGTCGCCGCAGCGTGTGGCGGAACGGCGGACACGACCACGACGACGGCGGCGGCTCAACAAACGACCACCACGGCGGCGCAGGAGACGACGACGACGGCCGAAGAGGTCGCCGGGATAAAGACCGGTGTCGGAGTCGATGCCGACAGAAAGGTCATCAAGCTGGGCGCCCTGCACGACCTGACCGGGATCTTTTCGCCGCTGGTGATCGACATCAATGATGCGATGAAGGTGTTTTACGACAACCTGAACGCCGCCGGTGGGATCGATGGATGGTCGATCGATTACATCGTCGAGGACACCAACTACAACGTCGAGCAGCACCTGGAGAAGTACGAGGTTTTACGTAACGAGGTACTGGCGCTGACGGCGTCGACCGGGTCACCGACGAACGTTGCGGCTCTCGGCCTGATGATGGAAGACAACATGACGTTCATCCCTCTGAGCTGGTACTCGGGCTGGGCAATCCCCGAGTTCGACGGCGGTCTGGCGCTCGAGCTTGGCACCAACTACTGCATTGAGGCGATGAACATCCTGGGCTTCATCAACGAAATGGGCGGATCGACGATCGCTCTGGCCACGTTCCCCGGCGACTACGGTTTCGACGCCGCGGCCGGGGTGAGACTGGCTGCCGAGTTCTACGGCATGGACATTGTCTTTGACGGTGCGGGGGCGGTCATTCCTGGGCAGGACCAGACCGAGGTGATCACCGGTATCGTCGAGTCCGGGGCGGACTGGGTGTTCCTGACCACCAACCCGTCGACGCTTGCCGAGCTGATGGGCGGAGCCGTCCAGGCCGGGTATCAGGGGTTGTGGACGGGTTCCGGCCCGAGCTACAACTTTACGCTGCTCGACTCGGCGGTGGGGCCGATCATCGACCAGGTGTTCTATCAGTCGAGTTACTACCTGGGTTGGGGCAGCGGAACGCCGGGGCAACTCGAGATGGAAGCGGCGATGAAGGAGGCGTTCCCCGACCGCCGCCCCTCTGATGCCTTCATCATCGGCTGGAACGAGGCCAAAGCAATGACCCAGGTGCTGGCAGACGCCATCGCCTTTGGCGATCTCACCCGTGAGGGCGTTGCCAAGTCGGTCGCCGCACAGGCCGGGGTCGATTACGCGGGGACTCAGCCCGACCAGAGCTACGCCGGGACTCCGAACGAGTACGTGACTCGCGAGAGTGCGATCTTCGACCCGGATCTCGACACCTATCTGGCGGCAGGCGGGCCGGACCAGACGCTGTCGCAAGAGGGTGGGACGACGGGGTCGTTGTTGGTCAAGGACTTCTTCGTGTCCGAGGCCGCAGAGCAGTTCATCTTCGGCGCCCCGTGCTACACGCTGGAGGGCTGATCAACTGACCGAATAGGTGGCCGGGTCTTCGGACCCGGCCACCCCTGATCGTCGAGGGCTCGTATGCTCGAAATTGCCAACCTCGAGGTCGTCTACAACGACGTGGTGCTTGTGCTGCGCGGGCTCTCCCTCGAGGTGCGCGATGGGCAGATCGTGGCCCTGCTCGGTGGCAACGGTGCCGGGAAGACGACGACGCTGCGTGCTATCACCGGGCTCCTCGACATCCACGAGGGTGACGTCACCAAGGGGACGATCGTCTGGGACGGTGAGAAGATCCACGATGCGGAGGCCTCCCACATCGTGCGCGCCGGTATCGCCCAGGTGATGGAAGGTCGGCGGATCTTCGCCGAGATGACCGTCGACGACAACCTGCGGACCGGCGCGGTGACCAACAACAGCTCGGCGAACGTGAAGGAGTCCTTGGCCAGGGTGATGGAGCTGTTTCCGCCTCTGGCGACCCGTCGCAAGGACATTGCCGGGTATCTGTCTGGTGGAGAGCAGCAGATGCTGGCCATCGGGCGGGCGCTCATGGCCGATCCGCAGCTGCTGATCCTCGACGAGCCCTCGCTGGGGTTGGCGCCGATGCTCGTCCAGCAGATCCGGGACATCATCGTCGACATCAACGCGCAGGGAACGTCGGTGTTGCTCATCGAACAGAACGCGGTCATGGCGTTGTCGATCGCCGACTACGGCTACATCATGGAGACCGGCAACGTCGTCATGGACGGCGACCCGCAAAAGCTGCTGGCAGACGAGGACGTCCAGGAGTTCTACCTCGGCCTCCATGGCGAGGGCGAGCGCAAGTCGTTCCGCGAAGTGAAGCACTACAAGCGAAGGAAGCGGTGGTTGTCGTGACCACCCGACGTTCCGCCCTCCAGGCCGAATTCGAGCGCACCGTTGAGGAGTACGAGCACCTCGTCGAATTCGAAGACATCAGCCTGGCGTTTGCCGGTGTCACCGCACTCGACGATGTGTCGTTCTACGTCGACGACGACGAGCTGTTTGCGATGATCGGGCCCAACGGGGCGGGCAAGACCTCGGCGTTCAATTGCCTCAACGGCGTGTACAAACCGCAGGAAGGCGACATCCGGTGGAAGGGGGAGAGCATCCTGGGCCGCCGGCCCGACCGTATTGCCGAGCTCGGGGTCGCCCGCACCTTCCAGAACATCGAGCTGTTCGCCCATATGACCGTGCTGGAGAACATCACCCTGGGCAGGCACATCCGCACCAAGACCTCGTGGTGGGACGGTGCCATCTGGTTCGGACCCGCCAAGGCGGAGGAGATGGACAACCGTGCCTTTGCCGAGGACATCATCGACCTCCTCGAGATCGAACAGTGGCGCGCCTACCCGGTTGCTTTGTTGCCGTACGGGATCCAGAAGCGGGTGGAGCTGGGCCGGGCGCTTGCCATGGAACCCGAACTGCTACTCCTGGATGAGCCGGTTGCCGGGATGAATCTGGAGGAGACCGAGGACATGGCGCGGTTCATTCTCGATATCCGCGAAGAACTTGGTATCTCGATGATCCTGGTCGATCACGACATGGGTCTGGTCATGGACATCGCCGACCGGGTGATGGTGCTCGACTTCGGGCGGGTGATCGCCACCGGCGTGCCCTCAGAGGTGCAACGCCATCCGGATGTGATTCGGGCTTACCTGGGTGCTGAACTGGAAAGTCAGTAAGTACGTAATACGTAATACGTAATACGTCCGATGCGGCGGCTGCCTCGCGGGTTAACTATCACCTTCGATCTGAACGGTTCCACCAACCGACGCTAGGCCCTCGACCGATCGACGAGCCACCATGTTCCCGGCAGCAGCAGCCCGGCCAGCACCGCTTTGATGGTGTCCCCAACCAGGAACGGGGTCATCCCCTTGGAGATCGCGGTCCCCAGATCTGGGAACACGGTGAGCCAGAGCCAGCCGACGCCGAATGCATAGATGATGAGGCTGCCGGCGATGAAGGCGGGGACGGCGGTGCGCACCACCCGGTCGCGACGGTGCTCGGAAAACCATCCGACCACCCAGGCGGCGACAATGAACCCGATGAAGTATCCGAACGTCGCCCCGGTCAGCCGGCCCCAGCCCGACGTTCCGCCGGCGTAAAACGGGAGCCCGACGGCGCCGAGGGAGATATAGAGCAACAAGCTGCTCGTGCCCGCTATTGAGCCGAGGGCCGCCCCGGTGAGCAGCACCCCGAGGGTCTGGCCGGTGATCGGGACCGGCGTTCCGGGCAGCGGGATTCGAATCTGAGCGGTCGCCGCGATGAACAACGCAAACCCGACGACGAGGGCGACCGTGACCACCGCCCGGCGTGTGGGCAGTACCGCTGCTGTGATGACGTTTTGCTGTATGGCCTGCACAATGCCTCCAGAATGGCTTCGAGACGGTCGACTCTAAGACCGAGATGAGACTTTCCCGGTTTCAAAGATGTATTGGGGTCGCCCCGGTATTCTCGCCAAAACCATGAAGGGTGGAGCAACGATCACGCAGCATGCTCCGGGCGGAGCACCCACGGAGCCTCCAGGTCGCACTCGGAAGTGGGGTTACAAGTGGCCGTTGGCGCTCTCGGTGCTACTGATCGCGATCGGCATCGCCATCGCCGTCGCCTGGCCGATCAAGGTGCCCTACTACACGCTGTCACCCGGTCCCGTCTACGACACCTCCGACTTCATCGACGTCGTCGACAACGACAACGCCGTTGGCGACTCCGAAGGGGAGCTCTTCTTCCTCACCGTCTCGCTCCAGGAGGCGAATGTCTTTGAGTGGGTTGCGGCTCAGCTCAGCCCCAGGGTCGACCTCTCCCCACGGGAGAACATCCGTCCGCCCGGCGTGTCGCGAGAAGACCTTCGGCTGGAAAATCTCGCCCGCATGGAGCAATCCAAGTTGGATGCCCAATTCGTTGCCCTCGAAGCGTTGGGTTATGAGCCCACCCTCATCGGGACCGGCGCTCTGGTGATCGAGACCGTCTCCGGCACCGGCGCCGACGGGGTCCTGCTCGCCGACGACGTCATCGTCGCGGTCGACGGCGCCGAGGTGGGCTTCAGCGACGACCTGCTCGACGGCCTTGCCGACAAGGAGATCGGTGATTCGGCTTTCCTCACCGTGGAGCGGCCGGTGGAGGGCGCCGAGGATCCCGAGGTCATCGAGCTCGAGATCGTGCTCGGTCCCCATGTCGACGACCCGGACAGGCCGATGATCGGCATCCTGCTCAGGGACAACGACCCGATCGTGGAGTTCCCCATCGAGATCGACACGGACTCACGGAACATCGGTGGACCGTCGGCGGGCCTGATGTTCACCCTCGAGATCATCAACCAGCTCACCGAGGACGACATCACCGACGGCATGCGAATCGCCGGCACGGGCACGATCCGCCGCGACGGCACGGTTGGCCCAATCGGCGGCGTCAAGCAGAAAGTGTTCGGCGCCATCGATGCCGGGGCAACCGTCGTTTTCATCCCGGCAGCGAATTACGAGGACGCCCTCCTCGCCGCCGGCGACGACATCACGGTCGTTCGGGTCGAGACCATCGACGACCCTCTCGACTACCTGAACGTCGACCTGGTGACGTAGCCGGTACCAAGTACCAAGCAGCAAGTACCAAGTATCAAGATCCGGTGTGCGCGATCCATGGCGCCACCTGCGTTTTCCCAACAAGTAATCCGACGCACGACCGGACAGGGTCATTACCCTCCCGCGTATGGAGGAGTTCACTGCGAGCGATGTACGCGCCCGCACGTTTCGCCTAACTCTGAGGGGATTCGACCGCGGCGAGGTCGACGACTACCTCGAGCAGGTCGCCGCCTACATAGGCGCCCTTCGCCAGCAGCTACACCAGGCCGGCGTCACCGAGCTGGAGTCGGGGGCGACCTCCGACGCCGCAGCCGAGTATTCAGCCACGGGGGATGAGGTCGCCCGCATCCTGAAAGAGGCCCGCGCCGCCGCCGATGCCATGCGGTCGCGCGCTGCAGCCGATACCGCGGAGTGGCGCCACGAGGCCGAGACCGAGACTCGGCGAGCGCTGACCGAGACCGAAGCGGCGGTTGTGCAAGCGCGGCAATCCGCCTGGGATACCAGCACCGAGATGCTCGATCAAGTCGTTGCCCAATGTGAGGCCATGCTGGCCAGCGCCACCGAGTCGGCGCTCCTTGTCCGCTCGGAAGCCGACCGCGAGTCATCCAGGTTGCTGACGGACGCGCAGCGCGAAAGCGAGGCCCTCGTGCGTTCAGGGCGCGAGGAGGCTGAGCGGTTGGTCAACACCGCCCGCCGGGAGTCAGACAAGATGGCGCTTGGATCGCGCCATCAGACCGACGCCGCCCAGCAACGGGTTCGGGCACTCGAGGAGCGGCGCGCCGAGCTGATGGGGGAGCTTGAGCATACGCAAAAGGTGCTGCTCGGCATTGAGGACCCGGCGGAGCAGCCCGAGGAGACCCAGGAGCAGATCGAAGAAACCACGGCAGATGTGGTACCGCGAACCCCCTGGCTCGAAGACGACGTCACCGTGAAAATAGTCGCCCAGAAGCTAGCGGTTACCTCCGAATCGGTCGATGCCGACGCGTTGGCGGCCGAGGTCGAGGCGCTGCGCGGCGAAACCCCAAGACCCCTGCATCGTGCCGACGCCGCCGGCAGCCCACCTCCCCCCGTTTCTCCCCCCTTGGGGCGGAGCACCGCACGCGGGGAGGGGGGCTCCTCAGATCC
>JADFIY010000271.1 GCA_022566415.1 Acidobacteriota bacterium | reverse complement strand
TCCAATCCCGAACGTGAGTGTTATCAGAATGCTTTCAAGAAACCAGGCAGCAAGGCGAAGCCACATGTTGGCAATGTTGGTGCCTGCGGGTGACGGGGCCCCGGTAGTTGGTCCAGCCGCTATGGGAGTTTGGGCTGGTTGTTGCGGGTCCATTGTGCAGCGTACTCGGCGGGGGTGAGGCCTCCGAGAGACGAGTGGGGTCGCCAGGTGTTGTATTCGATCCTCCAGTCTTCGATGACGATGCGGGCTTCGGTGAGCGACCCGAATTCGGTGATGTTCAACAGTTCGTCGCGGGCCCGGCCGTTGAACGACTCGATCCAGGGGTTCTCCCAGGGGGATCCGGGTTCGATGTAGATGGTGTCGAGTCCGGCGAGGCGGCACCAGTCCCGCAGTGCCCAGGCGATCAACTCGGGTCCGTTGTCCATACGTAGGTGCCGCGGGGCGCCCCGTGCAGCGACGAGGCGTTCGATGCAGCCAACCACCTGATCGGCGGTGATAGATCGATCGACATCCATGGCGAGGGCTTCTCGGGTGTGTTCGTCGACGATGTTTAACAGTTTGAGACGCCTCAGGTCGGCGGTTTCGTCGAACTGGAAGTCCAACGCCCACACATGGTTGGGATGCTCAGCTCGCAACAGGGTCCCGTCAGACGTGCCGGGGCGGCGTTTCTTGTTCTTGTGTGATAGAGGCCGCCTGAGGCCTTCCTCCCGCCACAATCTGCGCAGCCGCTTGTGATTTACCACCCAGCCTTCCCGGCGCACCACGTCGTGGGCCTTACGCCACCCCAGGCGGGGATGCCGATGAGCGAAGTCCCGCAGCCGGCGCCGCAGCTTCTCATCTTCAGTCGGCATCGGACGGGCCGGTCGCCGCTGGGTGGAGCGCCACTGACCCACCACCCGGCACGCTCTGCGCTCAGAAACCCCGAACCGCCCCTGCAGCACCACCACGGCGCGGCGGCGACGATCCGGGGTCACCATTTTCCCTCGGCCAACTCCTTGAGCATCGCCTTGTCCAGCTCGGCTTCAGCCAGCAGCCTCTTCAACCGGGCGTTCTCGGCCTCGAGCTCCTTGAGCCGCTTCGCCCCGCTGACATTCATCCCGCCGTACTGGTGCCGCCACCGGTTCCACGTCGACTCGGCGATCTCGAGATGCCGCAACACCTCGGTCAAGTCCTTACCCTCATTCAACAGACGCTCCCCCTCACGGAGCTTGCGGACCGCCTGCTCGGGGGTATGTCGGTGTCTCTTCATCGTGGTCATCCTCCCATTCAAAGGGTCGGACTCCCACAACAGATGGACCACTACCCAGGGCTCACGTCACTCGTTGAGGGACGGCGATAGTCGGGTGGCGACGGTTGCCATGCCGGAATCGGTCGGGGCGGATGTGTCTCAGCGATACACCGCTGACCACGGGCTGGTCGCCGAGCACGGGGTGCGCCAGAAGGGGGCGATCCCGTTCAAGGAGCGGTGAAAAAACGAGTCGAGGCGCGCTGCCGGTCTTTCTTAGTCGTACCTCGAACCCACGGCTAACGGCACATATGCGCTAGCTGCGTCCCGGCGTTCAGAGGCAGAACTGGGTACAGCTCCGGCACCGATCATCAGATCGGAGCGATAGTGATCAGATCCCACAATGCTCGATACGACCGCGCCCTCGACACGCCTGACCGCGGCTAGACCTCGGCGTCCTCGAGGTCGGGCGCCGGCGACCGGGTGGGTCCGGCCATCACCTCCACGAGCACGACGATGCCAAGCACGACGGCGAGGGTGGCGATCACGAGGAGACCGCTTGGAGCGGGCCCGAAAAGCACGAACAACAGACCGAGGGTTACCACGACCACCTGAATCGTGCGCTTCCACTCGGCAAGGAACGTCGTGAACCCGCTCGGCTCCTCCTCTGCAGGTCGCCTCCACCCGTCGATCGTGTTCGCCCCCCATGACCTCAGTCGCTGCGCACGCGTCGATGGACCCATCAGCCATGCAACGAAACCGATGATGAGCGCGATCACCAACAACGCCCACGTGACAGAAAC
>JADFIY010000092.1 GCA_022566415.1 Acidobacteriota bacterium | reverse complement strand
TCCAAGCTCTCTCGCGATGATCGCTGCATGGCAGGTTCGCCCGCCCCGGTCGGTGACGATGGCAGCCGCCCGTTTCATCACCGGTTCCCAATTTGGGTCGGTCATGCTGGCGACGAGGACGTCACCCTCTCGCACCCTGTGCATTTCGTCGGGATGGCGGACCACGCGTACCGGTCCGGCGCCGATGCGCTGACCGACGCTACGCCCGGTGACGATGGCAGTGGCGGCTGTGTGCAGGCTGAAACGCTCGAGGGTTCTTCCCGTGCTGCGACTCTGGACTGTCTCCGGCCGCGCCTGGAGAATGTACAGATCGCCGTCGACGCCATCTTTCGCCCACTCGATGTCCATCGCCCGTCCGTAGTGCTCTTCAATGGCGACCGCCTGGCGTGCCAGCTCAGAAACCTCAGCATCACTCAACGAAAACGTCGCCTGCGCCTCCGGCGAAACTGCAACGGTGGCCACCCCGCCCTCAGCGCCAAACGTCATCTTCTCCCGCTTCTCACCGAGCCGACGCCGCAGGATCGCAGGACGACCGGCGAGCAGCGCCGGCTTCGACACATAAAACTCATCGGGTTCGATCGCCCCCTGCACCAACAGCTCACCCAGCCCGTACGACGAGGTAATAAACACCACGCCCTCGAATCCGGACTCGGTGTCGATCGTGAACATCACGCCGCTGGCGCCCTCGCCGGCCCGCACCATTTGCTGGACTCCGACCGAGATCGCCACGTCGGTGTGCCCGAAGCCACGATGCACGCGGTATGCGATCGCCCGGTCGTTGTACAGCGAGGCAAACACAGACTGCACCGAGCGCAGGACCGGCTCGATGCCACGAACGTTCAAAAACGTGTCCTGCTGGCCGGCAAACGAGGCATCGGGAAGATCCTCCGCGGTGGCCGACGAGCGCACCGCGACGGCCAATTCGCCTGCGACGTCCTTCGCCATCGCAGCGAGCGCCTCGCGGATGTCCTCCTCCAGACCCGCCGGTAATGCCCCGACCTCCATGAGGCTGCGGATCTCACGGCCCACGCTGGCAAGGGCAACGACGTCTTCGGCGTCGATCGTGGCGAGAAGACCGTCGATGCGCTCGTCGAGGCCGTTGAGCACCAGGAACGACCGGTAAGCAGCTGCCGTCGTGGCAAAACCACCGGGCGTCGCGACACCGGTCCCGCCAAGTTCCGAGAGCATCTCGCCTATCGAGGCGTTCTTCCCGCCAACCTCATCGACGTCACCCATGCCAACCGTGTCCAACCAGCGGATCATCTGTGTCATCGCCCCTCCTCCCTCAGGCCCGCACCCGACACGGACTGATAAGTCCGCTGGAGTTGTCGTCGATAAGAAAGAATGCCCACACGGAAGCATTGAAGCTCATCCGTGGTGAATATCCCCACCGTGCTCTCCAGGCTGTCCTATGACCAAGCCAGGCGACTCGACCCTTCCCCTCGGGTGGTCAATCTACACGCATAGTGGTCACGGTTGAAAACCAACTCTTCGGTCATGGGGCGTGACCGCGATCTCGCACAGGGCGTCGCCGTGGTTGCTGATCATTTCACCCGACACCAATCTGCGTAGGTCGATAGGCCCCTTTCCTTCAGAAAGGAGCGCCGATCGACCGAAAGAACCCCATGGAGCCGAAACGTCTCGATGAGCGATTGGGACCAAACCGCATCGAGGACACCAGCACCGCATCGGTACAAGCGATGTTCCGCGACCGAGCCAATCTTGCACGGTTCGTCGAACCGATCTCGCGCTCCGATGGTCTACTGCTGATCGCGCTGGTCGCGATTGCGGTGGTCGTGGTGTGGGTGATGGGTTACGCCATTGGAGGCGGCTTCTCGCCAAGCGAGACGGAAGCTGGTATCACATCTAGAGAGGTCTTCGGCAATGCGCAGGCGGAGCAGCTTCGCCAGCAGGCCATCGACTTGCAGGAAACACGTACCGAATTGGCCGTTGCCGATGGCGAGGCCGCATTCTTCAGATCCCAGGTGGCGGCCATTTCCGAGGACGTCGAGCGGCTGCAGGGCTCGTTGAATGAAGCCCGGATCGAGATGACCATCATCATTGGCATATACGAAGAGTGCCTGGATCGCCTCTACCCGGTCGAGTGCATCGAATCGGCCCGCCCGGCGGCCGAAGCCTTCCTGGCCGAGCTCTACGCCGTGACCCCCTGACCGGCTCAACGTCGCGCCACTCGGCACTGCCTGGGCGGGTCCGCTGGCGAGCATCGGTTACGAACTGTCTGCCGGACGAGGCCGCTACGAAGTTGCGAAGGTCTCAGGGATGTCATGTGTTGCTGCGTATGACAGGATGGCCAACCGCCGCGGCTGGATCTGACACGGATGTGACACAGCCCGGGGCGAGCTAGTCCGAAACGGCGAAGCCAGGCGCTGGGCAGAACCCGGGTTCACGGCTGGTTGGCGCCGCTTCGGATTAGGGGGCGCCGAACCAGACCGCCGAGGTTGGGCACAGGTCGGTGATGATGGTTGGAATCTGATCTGGTCCGGCACCCTCGTCGACGCTGATGCCCCCGCCGCCGACGAGGAGCCGCGGATTTTCGCCCGCTCTCACCGCCGCGATGGCGTCGGCAGCCACATCGATACCGTCGATGTGCCACACCACAATGGTGGCGTCGACGACGAGGCAACCATTCACGATCTCGGGTGTTCCGCTGTGCAGTGCATCCATTGCCGCTTCTGATCGGTGTTGGAACACCCAGATTCCATCGATTTGAAATGCTTCGATCCCGGTCCGATCGCCGTCCGCATCGGAGGGTTCAGCGGTGGCGGGTGCGAGAGGGGCGGACTGTTGGGCGCTCGAACCGTCGCTGCAGGCTGCAACAACGAGCACCAACGCGACAAGGACAGCCGCGATGCGCATCGAGCGAAGCGAGTTTTTCATTCTTCGGCCTTCCTACAAAAGTGGTGTAACAGTTGGATCGTTCTTAAGCGCACCTATGACGTTCAGGCCGGATACAAGGGTTCCCCCGGTTTCGGAGGAGACGTGAGCAGGTTGACGGCTCGAGCGACGCGACAGATTCCTTTGTGAGGAAGTCTCTCATGGTGCCCGGCACGATCCGCTCGGTGTGGGCACGACCCGTGATCGGCCTCATGGGTCGGCCACCCAAACCTCAGGCGGTGACCGCTCCCGTCGCGCCCTCGAGTCCGAGATCCTCGATGGCCATCTCCCTCAGCTTGAACTTTTGAATCTTGCCGGTGACGGTCATCGGGTACTCGTCGATGAACGCAACATGGGCCGGGACCTTGAAGTGGGCAATCTGGCCGCGACAGAATTCCTTCACGTCCTCTTCGGTGAGGGTCGTCCCCGGCTTGGCCGTGATCCAGGCCATCACTTGCTCTCCGTACTTCTCATCGGGTACGCCGATGACCTGGGCGGCGAGGATATCGGGATGGGTATAGAGGTACTCCTCGATCTCGCGCGGATACACGTTCTCGCCGCCACGGATGATCATGTCCTTGATCCGTCCGACGATGTTGACGTAGCCTTCCCCGTCCATGATGGCGAGGTCGCCGGTGTGCATCCAGGCGTCGGCGTCGATCGCCTCGGCCGTACGGTCAGGATCGTTCCAGTAACCGACCATCACCGAGTAGCCGCGGGTATGTAACTCGCCTCTTTCTCCTCGCTCCACAATCTCGCCGGTGTCCGGGTCCGCGATCCTCACCTCGACATGAGGATGCACCTGGCCCACCGTGGACACTTTGCGGTCAATGTCGTCGCCGGTCCTCGACTGAGTTGAGACGGGAGAGGTCTCTGTCATGCCGTATGCAATGGTCACCTGGTCCATGTGCATGTCGGAGATCACTCGCTTCATCACCTCGACAGGGCATGGAGAGCCGGCCATGATCCCGGTACGTAAGGACGTCAGGTCGTAGTCGGCGAAGTTCTCGTAACCCAGCTCGGCGATGAACATCGTCGGCACCCCGTAAAGCGAGGTACAGCCCTCGGCCTCGATCGTTTCCAGCACGGTCTGGGGATCGAACGACGCCCCAGGAACGACGATGGTGGATCCATGGGTGGTACATGCCAGGTTGCCGAGCACCATGCCGAAGCAGTGGTAGAAGGGAACCGGGATACAGACGCGGTCGGTTTCGTCGTAGCCGCATGCTTCGCCGACGAAGAACCCGTTGTTGAGGATGTTGTGGTGGCTGAGCGTGGCACCCTTGGGGAACCCGGTCGTGCCACTGGTGTACTGGATGTTTATTGGCTGGTCTGTAGAAAGACCGGCTGCAACCTCGACGAGCGCTTCCGCGGAAACGGTATCCGCCGCCTCGATCAGGCGTTCCCAGTCTGTTGAATCGAGATAGATGACTTGTTCGAGCGACGGGACGCGCGGCCGAACTTCGTCGATCATCGCGACGTAATCCGAACTCAGGTGGCTGCGGGCCGAGACCAGGAAACGACACCCGGACTGGTTGAGGGTGTACTCGAGCTCCGACGTTCGGTACGCCGGATTGATGTTGACAAGAATCGCACCGATCTTCGCCGTGGCGTACTGAACCAGTACCCACTCGGCGTTGTTGGGACTCCAGATGCCAATGCGATCGCCCACGCTCAAGCCTTTGGCGAGCAGGCCGCGTGCAACGGTGTCCACGGCGTCGTTGAACTCGGCGTACGTGTAACGAAGGCCCTGGTGGGGGACCACGAGAGCCTCCCGGTCACCGAAGCGGGCGGCCGTCGCCTCGAGGTTCTCACCGATCGTCTGGTCGATCAGCGGAACGTCCGTCGGTCCCGCAGCGGTCGCCAGGGCCATATCGCCCTCCTGCGTCGTAGTCGCTTCCAATCCTACGCAGCCCGGGTTGCTCCCCCAACCGGCTGTTGCGGGCACAGAGTGAGGCTCCTGTGGTGTCAAGTGCCGTTTTTCGCGGCCTGACGTTCGGTTGTCAAGGTGCGTGCGGGGTGGGCGGACACGACAGGGTTGGGCCACCGGGTGGTTCCTGAGGGCATGCTCTTATGAGGTCACGCCGTCCCGCTGGTGGTGGCTCGGTGGAGTGATGGGGCGGGCGGGCAGTTCATTTGTTGGACAGCCCGGTTGGGAGCGTCGGCCGGTTCGGGAGCCACGCCGGCCCCGTGGATTGGATGTTCAGCTGGTGTGGGGGAGTTGTTTGTAGACCTCTCGAGCTACATAGCGTTTCAGCATCCGGACATGTCCGATGCTGTCGCCTTCTACCGTGGTCTCGGTTTCGAGGTCGAAGCATTCGACGACACGTACGCCTGGGTTCGACACCATGGTGACGAGATCCTCCATCTTCGGCTCGCACCGCAATCGGACCCCGCATCGAACGAATCGGCTGGCTATTTCCACGTAGAATGCGGACTCATGGCACGCGGCGTGGAGGGAAGGCGGCGCCGATCTCAGCGACATCGAGGACCACCCGTGGGGGATGCGCGAGTTCTCGTTCTCCGATCCCGCGTTTGGTCGCGGCGGTTTTCTCGAACGCTGGGAGGCGACCTTTCCTCAGGCAACGGTGATTCGGCTGGAAACGGCGAGCCATTACATCCAAGAAGACGCACCCGAGCAGATCGTCGACGCGACTGCCAATGCCTACGGTCCCGATCGCGGCTGACCGTTGGCGCCACTTGACGGCGGTGGACGAGCTACATGGGTCATGGGCGGCTTGGTGGGCTGCCTGCTTCTGCGGGGAGGTCGGCGGTCGATTGCCGCTAGTTCACGGGAGTCTCGTGTAGGTGGTGCCGTCGGCCAGCAGTACCACCGTGTCGGCCGACTGCTGATACTCAAAGCTCACGTTGACTTCAGGCGAATCCACCACTTTCTCCAGTTCGGGCGGATCGCAATAGGTGGTCATCGTGAGTTCGAAGACGGGCGTGCCCGAAAGATCGAAGGTGCCCGATCCCTCTCCGGACCACGTGGCGTAGGTGAAGCCTTTTCTCTCACATCCTCCCGACCGTGTGTTAGTTGACTCCCAAGATCCGTCAACGAGAATCGCCATCACTATGTAGGTCCCGTCGGCGTCTGTGGCCTCCCACGACCCAACGAACGGGTTGGCGGCGTCCACAGGAACTCCCGGCACTGCGGGTGACCTCACATACCGAACGGCACCAGCAGCAGGCTCGAGCGTGTCCGTGTCGGGGTCATAGTAGAAGTCGAGACGTCGATCCCCCACCTCGGGATTATCCGCCCCGTACGGGTGGCAGGTCACAGTTCCGGAAGCCGTGAGCGTCGGCACGGCAACGGCACCTTCACCGA
This sequence comes from Acidobacteriota bacterium, assembly GCA_022566415.1. Lineage (GTDB taxonomy): Bacteria > Actinomycetota > Acidimicrobiia > Spongiisociales > UBA5794 > JACZST01. The sequence continues at coordinate 3,240 of JADFIY010000092.1, read as the reverse complement.
CCATGTCGTCGATGAACGACGGTCTGTCGGTCATTTGGAACTTGGCTGTTCCACCCCAAGTCTCCGGCGAATGTTCGAAACCGCGGTTCCGACACACGACAGAAGCAGAATCCCAAAAGGAGAACGTTCCATCGGCATCGACCCGAAGATCCAGCAGACTTCCATCGAGGTCGGTCGCCTTCCACCACCCAACCAAAGGATTCTCATCCTGCAAGGAAACAGTCGTCACCGGCAGAGTCGCGGAGGTGGCTGCGGCCTCGAGCACCGTCGTGGTTGGCTCCGAACCGACCACACTCTGAGTCAAGAACCAGGCGGGCACGCCCAATAGGACAACAGCGCCGACCACAACGGCGACCACTGTCCAGACGGACACCGCCTTGTCTTCTGGCTCCGCTGGTTCGATGTCTGCCATTGAGCACCCTCCTCTAGGGCTGCCGACCTAACGAACATATTGCCCGATCTAGTGCCCTTGCCAGGGCGCGGACCCTGGAAGGCGCTGGCAACCCGGGAATCGGAGCGTTGCTGAACGCGAGGGTCGGGCGTGCCAGCAGGGGCCCGTTCAGGAAGGGGAGGGTAAGAGCGAGAGCCGCACCCGACTCCGACCCCCACCCTCGATCCACATAGGAAAGTTGGTCCCCCAAACGTTGTTGGCGATATTGATATGGATGCCGCCGGTCGGATCGGGGCGGACCCGGTCGAATCGCAGCAGGCGCGGTTCACCCAGCGCCACCAACGGGCTATCCAGAGGCTCGATGACCAGCCTTCCATTCTGGCCGTGCCGCTCCACGGCATCCCCCACCGCGTGGAGGCGAGAATTACCGCCGGGGACGACATCCAATGGGTCGATTGCACTACCCAGCTTGTCGAATACCCAGCGACCCTCTCCGGCAGGCGCCAGGTGCAACCACAGTGCCTCGGGCAATCGATTCGCCGGCTTGTCGAACCAGCGCCAATCCGCCAACAGCGCTCCGTCGTCCTCGATGCTGATCACCAGCCATGCCTCGGGCGGCGCGCCTGCGGATGTGACGGCCTCCTCCGGGAACGTCAACCTAGCCAGCACGACCCCATCTTCGTGCCAGCAGCCATCCAGCCGGGGCCGCCAGCTGGTCGCAGCAAGGCCGGTGATCTCGATGCCCGGCTTGGAAAAGTCGGCGAGGGCCCACCGGGCAGTCCCCTTGAAGTCGCAGCGGAGGTAGGCGTCGAGGAAAAGCTCGTAATCGACGTTGTCGAACCGCTGATAGCTCGCAGCAAACAACCGGTGCTCGTGATCGGCTAGCTCGACCCCGGTCGGTTCGTGCCGACACGTGACCAGCCCCCCGTCCTCGCCAACCGCGACAGTCCAGTCCCCGAGCTTCACCGGTCCGACCATTGGCGGCGCCTCGCTGGAAGTCGGGCGGTTGGGAATCGCCTCGGCCAGAGCCTCGCGACCCTCGGCCTGTAGGGCGCGAGGCAGGGCGGCGACGGCTTCATCCAAATAGGCGCGCTGCTCGACCCATGACCTCTCGAAGAACCGGTACGACCGGCCCCCACCTTCAACACCGTCTCCACCATCGTCGACAACGAACTCGCTGAAATCGGCGAACCGCTCGGGCAGGGCATCCCCACCAACCCTGTCCCTCGCCCTTGCAGTTTCAAAGTCCGGCCGCGAGTAGTTGACGTAGTCGGCGAGGTGGGCCTTCTCGTCGAGTCCCCACGTGTGTTCCGCAACCAGAAGCAGCCGCCGATCGGCGGCTGCGAGATCCACCGCCTCCGCCCGACCCTCGGCGAGCCACGCCCGGCGCCGGCGCATCAAAGACCGGAAAGCGGCCACCTTCCCGGGATCGCTACCGACACCGTGAATCCAAGTGTCACCAATTTCTGATTCGACCAAGGGCAACTCGCCAGCCTGGATCAACAGTTGCTCGGCGAAGGCGTCGAACGTGCTCGGGCGCACCACGGCGTCGGGATGCTCGCGCTGGATCCGTGAAAAGACCGCGTGTACTTCCTCGGGAGGCGGCGGTCCACTGTTGTCGACGCTGTGGACGATGTGAAGTTCAGTTTCGCCATCGGGCGTTACGACAGTCCCGCCATAGTTGCCGCTATAGGCCACCACGAGCTCACTGCCGTCGGGGGCGCGCCAACGGAAACATGGAGGCACTTCGGGCACCGTCGAACACGGATTCACGCCTATATGCAGAAACCGCACGCCGGCTGCAGCGAGCACTGGCACCAGCCCGACGGTGTGGCCGGGTACGTCGGACAACTTGGCGGCGATGGTGCGATGGCCGAACCGACGATCGAGGTCGGCCGCGATAGCTAGGCCGGCTTCGAGCAGCGAGGCATCGAGTAACTCGGTGTGGGTGTTGAACGGAAGAGCGTGCCAGGTTATGTCGCCGGCGACGACGGCTTGCTCGAGCGCCCTTCGCCCGGAAGCATCGGCCTGCTCGAGGTGATCGGCGATGATCCACGAACCGGTGGTCCACACGAAACGCCCGGGGCCGGCCGACTCGCGCAGCTCGCGGGCCAGGGCGATTGCGCGGGGAATGTGGACCTCGTGATAACGCCGGACCACCGTCTCGGCAAGGTCCGTGAACCCGACGTCGAGATGGGTCTTGAAGACAACGTGCACGGATGACGCCACGACGCCTCCAATAATGGGAACCTCGCTTCGAACCTAGTCGAAGCTCCACCAACCGGTCACACCGGCATCTGCCCCTCTCGCGCCACGCGAGTCGGCTCCCGCGCCCTACGCTTCGGCTTCGTCCAACAGGCAGCATGATGTCAATACGATCGCGTCGCAGCCGCCTCCACGGGAGCGCCACCCGGAGGCGCATAGTCCTTGGGGAACACCGCTCCGGGTAAGCAGGGAGGCAGGACCGGCGAAAGGCTGTCAAAATCGCTCCTGTGGCTGCAGGTCAAATTGAGCGCCCCGCCGATCCGGACCTTCCCGAGCTCTCCCTGCTGCTAGGGCCTGAAGCCGAGGACCTTCTGGGCGGGGTCCTGGCGGAGCTCGGTGCCCGCCTCGTGTCGAGCCGTATCATGCAGGTGCGCTATGTCCCCGGGCGGTCGGTGACCGTCCAGTACCGCGTCGAAGCGGAGCAGCCCGACCGAGGCAAGACCCGCGAGATTTTCGTTGCATCGGCGGGTATCGAAGTGCCCGAACACGTTCCCGTACTCACCGCAGACGGGATCGAGATTGCCGTATGGCGCTTTCCGTATGACCCGTTCCTTCCTTGCCTGGCGCCGGCCACCGATCCCGAC
>JADFIY010000270.1 GCA_022566415.1 Acidobacteriota bacterium | reverse complement strand
GCCAAGCCCAGGCCCAATGCAGCGGCAACCACGGCCACGGCTATGTGCCGCGAGATCGTCAGAGCTTGGATCTCGCCGGCGGCTAGCTGCGCTCGACGCAGCGGCTCGATGAAGCCCATCGAGGCCGCGGTGAGCAGGGCGACCAGCGCCCCGCCACCCCAGGCAAAGCCCTGGGCGGCGACGGCGCCGAGGCGGAGCCCAGGGCGGTTCCTGACCACGACGTAGCCGGCGGCTAGGCCGAATACCAGCCAGCCGAGCGAGGCATTGATCCCCAGGGCGAGGTCGATCTGGTTGGACCGGCTACTCAGCACCCAATCGAAATAGGTCAGGCCGGCCCCACCCCCGACCGCGAGCAACAGCGCATCGGGGACTGCCCTGGTGAGTCCTTGCCAGGCGAAGATCGCAAAGGTGACCATTGCCACCGCCAGGCCCCACAACAGGCCGACGAATCCGAGAACTCCGGTGGCGCCGACGGCGACGGTGCCAACGAGCAGGGGCCATGCATAGGAGACGGCCTTTGGCGGTTCGACTGGCCGGACCTGTTCGGAGACGGCGGTCAAACGTCGACGTCCTCGAGGAGATCGTCCGGGGTGATGGCCCTCCCGTAGATCTCCCGAAACACCGTGTCATCGACGTCGGCGATGTCGCCGTCGAACACGATATTTCCGTCGTTGAGGCCAACCAACCGCTTGCCGTACTGGCGGGCCAGATCGAGGAAGTGGAGGTTGATCAGGGTGGTGATGCCAAGCTCGCGGTTGATGCGCTTCAGATCGCGCATCACGATGTGCGAGGTGACAGGGTCGAGGGAGGCCACCGGCTCGTCGGCCAGGATGATGTCGGGTTCCTGGGCGAGCGCCCTGGCGATGCCGACCCGCTGCTGCTGTCCCCCGGACAGATCGGACGCTCTCACATAGGCCTTTTCCACGATGCCGACCCGCTCCAGGGCCTGGAAGGCGATCTCCTTGTCTTCCGCCGGCCACAAGCCGAATGTGGTACGCCAGCGGGGAACATGGTTGAGACGGCCGACCAGCACGTTGGTGAGCACTCGCGACCGGTTGACCAGGTTGAAGGTCTGGAAGATCATGCCGACCTTGGAGCGGATTTCCCTGAGCTCCTTGTTGGACGCTCCCACGACCTGCATCCCGTCGGTGACGACCGACCCGGAGACCGGCACCAGGCCGTTCACCGAGCGCAGTAGCGTCGACTTTCCGGCGCCGGACAGTCCGACCACGACGACGAACTCACCGGCCTCGATGTTGAGATCGATGCCCTTGAGGGCGGTGAGCCCACCTGGATAGGTCACCGACGTGTTGGTGAAGTCGATGATCGGCATGTCGCCTCTCGTGGGCAGGGGGGCCGGTTCGCACCGACCCCCCTGCCATGGTTTGGTCAGCCTTCGCTGACCCCGAGCTTCACTGCGGCCTCTCGTACCACGTCGAAGTCGGAGTCGATCGCCTCCTGGACGTCGGTCCAGCCATAGATCTCGTCGAAGATCGCCTCGCCCTCTTCGGTGGCGAGGAACGCCTTCGTTGCATCGAAGATTGCCTGCTTCAGCTCGTCGGGCAACTCACCGCGAACGGCAACGATGTCGTTCGGGATCTCGTCGGTGATGTTGAACACGATCACCTTGGAGCCAACGTCGGGGTTGTCGTTGCGGAGGCCGCGGCGGGCGTCATCGAAGGAAAGGCCGATGTCGAAGTCGCCGTTGTAGACGGCGGCCACGGAGTCGGTGTGCGACACCAGATAGGAGTACTCGATGTCGTCCTCGATGTCGATGCCCTCGTTGAACAGTTGCAGCTGCGGGAACACGCCACCGGAGGTCGACGTCGCCGAGGTGAACGACACGCTCCTCCCGGCCACCTTGTCGAGCCCACGCATTGAAAAGCCGGTGAAGCCAAGGACCGCCTTGATGATGCCAAAGACCGGCTCGACGGTCTGTTGGCGCAGCTTGTAAAGGGCGCGGCCATCCTCGCTGGCGAGCTTTACCGCCATGACCTGGAGCCACTCGGCCTTGGCTTGCTTCGCCGGCCCCTCGGCTTTGGC
>JADFIY010000269.1 GCA_022566415.1 Acidobacteriota bacterium | reverse complement strand
CCCCCTCCACCTCGCGTCGCTCGGCACCTCCCCCTGAGGGGGAGGCAACGAATCCGCCACTGGGAACTGGTACCCGGTCTCCGGCCACCGGCAAGAACTGGGACCTGGGACCTGGGGACTCGTCCATCGGCCACCGGCAAGAACTGGGAACTGGCAACTGGGAACTCGTTCGTGACTAGTCAATCAAGGCGCCCTCGGAATAGGCCGATGCACTCCCCATGCGTTTACTGGGCCAGGTAGTCGCACCATCGCTCGCCCGGGCTGTCACCTGGTGGCGCCGACGCACCCCGGCGGGCCATCTGCGAGAATGGGCGCCAAGTAGCCAGGACATGATTCCAAAACCCGCGCTCTTCGTATCGGGTGGGAACCGACCAGCGGCGAGGTGGCTGCACATCTCGTCTACAGGAACCCGGGGGCGCATCACCATCGTTGTCGCGATGGCGTTGATCGCCTCGACCTTTTTCGTCCTCCCCGCCTACGCCTCAGGAGCCGAGGGCGAGGGTTGGCCGGTTTTCACCGAATCAGGCGGATGTGACGCGCCGCGGGTCCGTGCTCCTCGGGTCAACCGGTCGGGGTCGCTGTCGTCGTCCACACCAATTCGCGGCCCGTGGGGCGACTACTTCGGGCGTACCGCCGGTGCGGTCGGCAACAACACCACCTGGTGGGACGTGCCGATGAGTGATGGAGAGCGGCTCCGGGTGCACAAGCGCACCCTGCCCGCACTCCAACAGGTCGGGGCGACGCTCGAAGCGCACCTGGCTGCGGGACGGTCGTACCTGATCCGCAAGGCATACACCTTCGCCTACACCTCGCGGACCATTGGAGGCAGCACCAAGGTGTCGCATCACGCCATTGGGAACGCCACCGATATCAATTCGATCGACAACCCTTTCTCTGCGGACAACGTGCTGCGCACCAACATGCCCGAATGGTTTGTCGATTCGTTCCGTGATGCCGGGTTCTGCTGGGGCGGCGACTGGGAAAGCAAGAAGGACGCCATGCACTACTCGTGGAATGGCCCCGCATTTACCCCTGGCCTCACACCGGGCGCGATCTACGCCCCGCTGACGGCCGAGGCGGGATTCTCCTCGGTGTATGCCGACAAGGCGACGCCCGGCACCCTGGAGCCCGAAACCGTCAGTCTTCTCACCGAGATGGATGGTGACGCCGCCATCGATGTTGTCATGCTCACCGAGCGTGGCGGCAACGTCTACGTCGACGTCTCCCAGGCCAGGTCGGACCACGCCTGGTGCGACGTCAGCCGCTACCTCGTCGAGGGCCAAACGCTCGCCGGCACCACGGTCATCTACGGCGACTACAACGGCAAGGGTGGCACCGACCTGTGGTTCATGACCGAGGAGGGCGGCAAGGCGAAGTTCGTGATCTACGACCGGTGGCTGGACTTCACCGAGAAGACGACGCTCAGCACCAATGTTCCGATCGCCGCCGACGACGCCTACCTCACCGGTGACTACGGCAACGATGGCACCGTTGACCTGTTTGTCTTGCGGAGGTCCTCCGGCTCGACCTTCCTCGAAGTGTGGAGCAATGCCTCGGGATTCGACTCGAGAGTGGCCAACGTCGACACCGGCCTCGGAGACACGCGCGGGTGGTTTTTCACCCTTGCCGACCGCGACCTCGATCAGAAGCCCGACCTCGTGGCGGTGAACCCGTCGGGGACCCTCAAGATCCTGCCCGCCGCCTCCGGCTACGACTCGGTGAGCGAAACCAGGACGATTCCCGACCTCGGGGACGTCATCGATGTGACCGCGGGAGATTATGACGGCGACGGCCGGGATGATCTCCAGGTGCTCCGTTCCGACGGGCACAAACTGGTGCTGCTTGGCAACCGCGTCATCTACTCCGATGCCGAGCAGTGGTTCCGCAACCCCACCACCGATTGCGACAACGACGACCTGCCGTATCCCTACGTCGGGCAGTTCAGGGACGACGACGACAACATCCACCGCGACAACATCGCATTCATCGCAGATCTTGGCACAACCCGCGGTTGCAACCCGCCCTTCAACGATCTGTATTGCCCGG
>JADFIY010000091.1 GCA_022566415.1 Acidobacteriota bacterium | reverse complement strand
CCGCCCTCACGGAACTCAGCGTTGAGGCCGTATTCGTATCGGTCGACCTCGGCGATGCCGACAGCTGCAAGGCCCTCATCGGTGCAACCGATGAGCGATTCGGCCGAATCGACGTTCTGGTCAACGCCGCGGGCTTGTCGCTGCGCGGCTCGATCGTCGACACGACAGTTGAGCTTTGGGACACGTTGTTCGACGTCAACGTGCGGGCGCCGTTCCTTCTCATGCAGGGCGCCATCGCCATCATGCGCCGAGAGCACATTCCCGGCGCTATCGTCAACGTCGCCTCGGTTGCGGCCTACGGCAGCGTGCCCTCCCTAACGCCCTACGCCGCCTCCAAGGGAGCATTGGTGACTCTCACCAAGAATGTGGCCTACTCCGTCGCCTGGGACCGAATTCGAGTGAACTGTCTCAGTCCGGGTTGGATGGACACCCCCGGGGAGGACGTCATCCAGCGTCGGTACCATTCCGATGGCGCCGACTGGTTGGCGGAGGCCGAGGCCAGGCAACCATTCGGGAGGCTCATCAAACCGCATGAGGTCGCCGCGGCCGTAGCTTTCCTCGCCTCGGGTGACGCCGGCGTCATGACCGGTTCCATCGTCGATTACGACCAATCCATCATGGGCGCCGGTCCGCAGCCGGTCCCGACCCAAGAGGAGACACCGAGGTGAGGTACGACCACGGTTGGCCGAGAGCACATAGATCCGTACCCCAGGACATCGGAACGGGTATCGAAGACGGACCGGCTTCGAAGCCATAGTCGGCCGCTGTCCCAGCAACATCGCGATCGCCACCGGTCGCCTCGGCCTGCGTTCGATCGGATTCACGAGAGTGGGCGATGGCTGCGTCGGTGCATACGCTCGACTCCGAAGGTGTGGTCACGGATCTCATTCCTTCCAAGGTCTTCGAGCTCACCTCCCTAGACCTGTGCAGCTGATGTCCTGGGGCGGGCCGCTGGACGGCTACGCGTAGAGCGCCGGCCGCTTCGGGATCTCGACCTGGACCGGGGCGGCCCGTTCGATGGAATCGGCGCCGGCCAGCGCGGCCGTAAGAGTGAGGTATCCGTCCCAGGCGCTCGGACCGTACGACCGACCGCTAACGACTGCGGCGCTCCATGCCTGGACTTCCACGATGTAGGCGGTGGCGAAGCGCTCGAGCCAATCGGGCTCCACTCGCTGACGTATCTCTCCGTCGTGACGGACGACCGGCGTGGGATGCGGCGGGGTAGACACCACGCCCTTCGAGCCGGTGATCTCGACCCCGACCTCGTAGCCAAAGCCCGAGTCCTGGTTGACCTCGACGGAGGCGAGAGCACCTCCGCTCATGGCCATGGTCACCAGCTGGAGGTCGAGCTGGTCGGTGCGCTGCGGGTCGATGGTGGTGCCCCTGACGTAGATCTCGGTGACCTCTTGGCCCAGCAGCCAGCGAGCCGAGTAGAGATCGTGGACCGCGGAGTTGATGAGCACCTCAGCCGACGTCGACGGCACGGCCTCTCGTGGATTGCGGTGCCAGCCGCGAAACATGAGTGGCCGTCCTACGGCTCCGGCCTCGACGGCGTCCTTGACAGCGACGTGTTGCGGGTCGTAATGGCGCATGAGGCCCACCTGGAGCAGGCGCCGTCCCAGGGACGCCTCGCGCTCGACGATGGCGGCGGCGTCTTCGAGTTCGGTGGCGAGAGGCTTTTCAACCAGTGCCGGCTTGCGCTGCTCCAGACAGGCGAATGCCAGGGCAGCATGGGTCGGGTCCGGGCTCGCGATGATGACGGCGTCCACGCCGTCGGACGCGATCAGCGCCTCCCCGTCGGTGAACACAGACGCTCCTGCCCATGCTGCGATCTGGCCGGCGCGATCTGTGTCGACGTCCATGACCGCAACCAGCCGGGCGTCACCGACATGGGTGTGGATGTTGCGGGCGTGGCGGCCGCCCATGCGGCCGGTTCCAACGACGCCGACCCGGAGTTCGCTGCTCATGGTGTCACTGCCTTTCCGGCCTGAGGCCCGTCGAGTCCGGCTGATGCGAAGAGGCGACCGATCAGCCGCATGTTGGAGATCGAGTCTTCCGGCGGCAGGGGTGATGTTTCCCCGCCCAAGATCGCCTGGGCGAACGCAGTGGCCTGAAGGCCATACTGGTTCGCCGGTTCGATGTCGATGATTCGGAGCAATGAGTGGTGGGGATGGTCGTCGCCTCCGGTGGCGATGGTGATCGTGGTGGCGTAGTCCGGTGGACAGTTGAACGGGTCGGCGATCGAGAGCCAACCGTGGGTTCCGTGGATGCGGACTCGCTGGTCCGGCTCGTGTTCCAATGAGCAGGTGAAGGTGCAGTGAGCGTCGCCGTAGTCCAACACCGCGCTGAAGGTCAAGTCGACGCCTGTTGCCGGATCGAGTCTGGCAGCAGCGTGTGCCGCGTCCGGGTCGTCACCGAGAAGCATCCTGCTCACGTTGACCGCGTAGCACCCGAGGTCGAGCAGCGCACCCCCACCCTGTTCTCGTACGAGGCGGTAGTCGTTGGACCGTGTCGCTCGGAAGCCGAACCACACCGCGACGTCGAGGATCCGCCCGATGGCGCCGTCGGCGAGGAGGCGGCGTGCTTCGACCCAGGCTGGATGGAAGCGATACATGAAGGCTTCCATCAACAACACACCCCTGGCTCGACAGTGCGCGGCCACCGCCTCTGCTTCGGGGGCGTCTAGCGTCAATGGTTTCTCGCACAGCACGTGCTTGCCGGCGTCGGCAGCCGCCGTGATCCAGGTGGCGTGCAGGTGGTTGGGGAGCGGCAGGTAGACAACATCGATCGCGGGGTCTGCCAGGAGCTCCTCGTAGGATCCATAGGCGAACTCGATGTCGTGCGCGGTGGCGGCGGCAGCAGCGCGTTGGCCGTCTCGAGAGGCCACCGCGTACAGCTCGCACAGCTCGGCGTCTCGAATGGCATCGAAGACGTGATTGCGGACGATGGCGCCCGTGCCGAGCACGCCCCAGCGTACGGTGGCGGGTGGCTTGGACGATGCCGCGGATCCGTGGTCCATCGCTCCGGTAACTCTCGGTCGGTCTGCCATGCTACTCAGGGGAGAGTGGAACGTTCCAACTCGTGTTCTCCAGAACGTGGTGTGAAACCGCGGGACCGAACGATGTTGGAACGTTCCAATTGGACATGGCTATGATGACGGCTCTATGAAACACCCAACGATCCTGGATGTCGCCAACGAGGCCGGCGTGTCGAAATCCCTGGTTTCCCTCGTCATGAGGGGTTCTGACCGGGTCAGTCCATCGAGCCGGAAAGCGGTGTTGGAGGCGGCAGAGAAACTTGGCTATCGCCCAAACGCGGCGGCCCGCACCATGGTGCGGCAACGTTCGTATGTGATCGGCGTGATGGTTTCGAACCTCCACAACCCGTTCTTCGCCGACGTGATCGACGGCATCGATACCGCGGTCACAGATACCGGATATCGCGCGATCCTGACCACCGGTAACCGGCTCCCGGAACGGGAGCGTCTTGCGGTCGCAACGTTGCTCGAAATGCGGGTCGACGGCCTCATCCTGGCCTCGCCCGTCTTCGGCAGGGAGGTAGCCATCGAGGCTTCACAAACGGTGCCCACGGTGCTCGTGGGCAAGGCGATCAGGGCACCAGCGGTCGACAGCGTCACCAACGACGACCGGCGTGGCGGTGAGATGGTCGTGAACCACCTCGTCGAACTGGGACACCGCCGCATCGCCCATATAGACGGCGGTTCCGGTGCCGGCGCCCGGCCCCGCCGCACCGGCTACACGCATGCGATGCGTCGGCATGGGCTGGAGAGCGAAATCCGGTCGGTGCGGGGTAACTTCACCGAGGAAGGCGGTGCCGCCGGGATGCGGAGTCTTCTCACCGAATCCACCCGACCGACCGCCGTCTTCGTCGCCAACGACCTTGCCGCGATCGGCGTGCTCGAGGTGCTTGATGCCGAGGGGCTGGACGTCCCTGGCGACCTCTCGGTTGTGGGCTACGACAACACCGCCCTCGCTGCCAACCGCCGATTGGGGTTGACGACGGTAGACCAACCCCGGCACGACATGGGGCGCATGGCCGCCGGGCTCATCTTGGAAAAGATCGGGCAGGATCGCACGACCGCCCGCCACGTTGTCCTCCCGCCGAAACTGGTCGCACGCGAGTCGACCGGTCCGCCGTCTGACGGCGAACGGAGCTGAAACACGAAACTGATCGACCGCCGGATCGACGGAAAGCCTTGTTTCTCCGATCCCGAGATCAACGGGCTCGGTGTTCAACCAGCGACCTGTGCCCAGACGCGTGAAAGTGGCGACGACGTCCGGCGGCGATATCGTGCTCGAGGTCGCCGCAGCACACCGTGCCAACGAGTCAAGGCGCGACTCAGCGTTGGCACGTCGCGGTGGCGGGCATGAGGCCGAGTTGTGAGAATCCTGTCCCGTGGAACGTTCCAATCTCTATACTGCGCAACAAGACATCGCCATCGCGGCGCCTTTCTGAGAAGCGAGATTGCCTCACGAATGAGCCGGTGACGGCAAGGAGCGAGCACCATGTTGGAGACCACCTACAAGAGCCCTCTGCACGAAACGGTCAGTGCCTACCCGACGGATTTCTGGAATGACTCGTCCTCCGTCGAAGAGCTGGCTTACGCCATCGAACACGGTGCGGTCGGTGCTACCAGCAATCCAACGATTGTCGAGCAGGTCCTCACCCAGGAACGCCATCTGTGGGAGGACCGCATCCACGAGCTGATCGTGGAGAACCCGTTGTGGTCAGACGAGGACGTCGCGGCCAAGGTATTCGAAGAGATCGCACTCAAGGGCGCCGAGCTGCTCCTGCCCGTGTTCGAACGCGAGAAGGGTATGAAGGGACGGCTGTCGATCCAAACCAACCCGTCCTACTACCGCAACGTCGAGGCGATGGTCGAACAAGCGGTCCGCTACGACGCATTGGCTCCCAACATGCAGGTGAAGTTGCCGGCCACGAGTCGAGGCATCGCAGCGGTCGAGGAGGCGACCTACCGCGGGGTGAACATCAACGCCACCGTCAGCTTCACCGTACCGCAGGCCGTCGCCGTCGGAGAGGCTGTCGACCGTGGCCTGCAGCGCCGCGAAACAGAGGGCTTGGCGACAGACAACATGACGCCCGTTACCACGATCATGGTGGGCCGGACCGATGACTGGATCCAGGTCGTCACCAAGAGAGATGGCATCGTCGTGAGCCCGCAGTACCTGCCGTGGGCGGGAGTCGCAGTGTTCAAGAAGGCGGTCGAGATCTACGAGGAGCGCGGGTTCCGCTCGCGCCTGCTTGCGGCGGCTTACCGGCACCATCTGCATTGGTCGGAATTCATAGGCGGTGACGTCATTCTCACCATTCCGTCGAAGTGGCAGAAGCTGTTCAACAGCTCCGCGGTGGAGGTCAAGGAGCGGATCAACGATCCGGTCGCCCCTGAGATCATCGAGGAGCTGTACGACCGGGTGCCCGACTTCCGCAAGGCGTACGACGAGGACGGAATGACCGTTGATGAATTCGACACCTACGGGGCCACCGTGCGCACGCTGCGTGGGTTCATCGCTTCGCACCACGAGTTGACCAGGATCATCCGCGAAGACTTCATGCTCCCCAACCCGGATGTGAAGTAGCCCGCGTCGTCGGGAGCCCCGCCATAGCCGTCGATCGTCGAGCGACGCCGACGGCCGACTAGGCGATGCTGGTGGTCGGGGGCTCGGGTGCTCGCCTCAGACCCTCCATCTCCTTACCGTTCGCGGATCGGTCGGCGGCAACCGCTCCCGTCCTTCTTTCACTCCGATCACGGTGGCCCCGGCCGCGGCGAGACCGACCCCGGAAACCCAGGAGAGCGCGACCAACGCCCCGGCGTCGACGAACGCTCCACCCATCGCCGGTCCGAATGCCCGTCCCACCGCCATCAGGCCCTGGGTGTCACCAGCGCGTTCGCTTCGCTCCAGGGACCGCGCCGAGATCATCTCCATGACGCCTGGCACACCCATCCAGAAGGCGAAGCCCCACCACGCCATGCCGATGAAGAACAGTGCGACAGGTCCGTTGACGGTTACCCATGCTGCAACTGCCGCCGATGCCAGCCACCATCCCGGGTGCCGGTGCCGCGTGGAGAGTCTCGCTCCGATCAAGCCGCCTGCTGCGTTGAGGCTGAACGCGATCGACGCCGCCAGCGGAGCCAGACCGTGGATATCTCTGGCGGCCAGCGCCTCGTTGATGAAGAGCGCCGAGCCGGACAAGGTCAGCAGCCACATCGCCCCCATCAGGACCCGGTTCGATCGGGATTTGCTCACCGTGCCCGGGCGCCGCCGCTCACCGACGATCGGTGCGATGAGAACGATGGCGGGTACGGTCGCCAGCGCCAGAAGCAGGTACAGGGCGCGGTCGCCGACGGTCGCCAATGCCGCCAGGATCGGCGCCCCGATCAGGACAGCGACCGGGCCGGCCGCGGCCACCGCGCTCATCGACTTCCGCCGCTGCATCGCGTCCGTCCACGCCAACCACGTCATCGACCCTGCGGCGAAGCCGGCCAGCAGCCTGATGGCGACGAGGGCGCCGTATGCGGTGGGGATGATGCTGAGCAGGTTCAGCCCGACCAGGGCCGCTGCTGCGATGCGGAGAATGCTGCCGGTGGGTCGCAGCAGGCGGGGCAGGACGAAGTTGGCCGTGGCGAAGGCGCCGACCTGGGCGACCGATATCAAACCGACTGCGCCCTCGGAGACGCCGTAGCGGTCGGCGATCGGTGCGATCAGCCATGGTGTCGCGGCAAACATGAGCGCGACTGCGGCGGTCGCCGCAACCACGGCGCTGGGGGCGTCGATGCGCCCTCCGTAGGCGATGCGAGTGGGACCCTGCACGGCGGCGATTGTGGCAGTGAGCGCGGGCTAACCTCAGGGTGAGAACAGAAACCTGTGCCTGCCACGCATCTCCGAGGCGGCTATTTCGGCTCTCGCCTCGAAGTGACCGCCTACTCCGGTTGTAGTGGTGCTGTCAGCGTCTGACCGGGGACACGGATGCCCCCGCGTGCGGTGCCTTGCTCGATCGAGCCAAACCGCTCGGCCATCACGGGTGGCAACGGACGGGAATTGGGGGGTGCCAGCCACAGTCGCAGCAGGTGGCGTTTCCGATCTGGCTCCGGATAGTCCTCGTACGGAGTTCGGGAATGCAGCATCTGGTGGTTGTGGATGAACTGGATGTCGCCTGGTCGGAAGTCCATGTCGAGCCGAATCTCGTCACTCCCGGCGAGCTCGTCGGCGAGGTCCATGGCTTCGATCTGTTCGTCGGTCAGCCGGGGCACGTCATCGAACCGCTGCGCTGCCGTGATGAAGTCCCGGCTGTAGGTGGTGGTGAGGTAGCCGCCGTGAGGGTTGAAGATCGGCATTTGGTAGTACGGTCCCTTGCCCTCCGGGATCTCGCCCTTGCGGTCGAGGTAGAAGGGTTGTGCCATGACCTCAACGAGGTCGGGCCGGCGTTTCAACATTTCGTTGTAAACGGTCACCGAGCTTGCGATCTTGCTCTGCCCACCAGATTTGGCGGTGCGCAGACACAGCAACCCAACGATGTCAGACGAATCGGTGTGGTAGAGGTGGCGTGCCCTGGTGCCGTACAGCCGATGCTCGGGGTTGTTTGGGTCGAGACCGATATCGCGAACGTGTCCCAATACGTGACCCTTGGCGTTCTGCGGTATCGCCCAGCCGAAATAGGCGCCGATGCCGAAGTAGGCGAGCGCCGCCTCTTCGATCGTGTAGGTGTCGACCGGGAGGCCACGGATCAACACAAAGCCGCGGCCGTTGACCACGTCGTCCTGGATGCCGTCGAGCACCGGGCCGAGATTCGGCAGCGGGAAGTTCTCCCGATCTACCTCCAGGATCGGGGTACCACTCTCGATCAAGGCGGCGACGGCTTCATCGACCTCGGCTACCTCGGCATCGTCGAGGCGATGCAGCCACTCGTTTTGCCGTTTGGCCATGTCCATCCCGTACCACGCCGATGGCCCTTCGATAGGAACAAACACACCGGTGGAGTCGAGCATTGGAAACCTCGCTTTTGCGGCGAACCTCGGCTCGCGACGATACCGTGATTCTCTCGACCTGGGAGCGGAGCATGAATGACGGAGCACTGGACGGGCTGAGGGTGCTCGACCTCACACGGGTCCTCGCCGGGCCGCTGTGCGCCATGGTCCTTGGCGATCTCGGCGCCGACGTGCTGAAGGTGGAGCGCCCAGGGCGCGGTGACGACACCCGGGCCTGGGGACCGCCCTTTGTGGCGGGGGAGTCTGCCTACTACCTCAACATCAACCGGAACAAGCGGAGTCTGACCCTCAACCTGGGGGAGGAGCGCGGGTGGGGAGTCTTGGCGGAGTTGATCGAGGCGTCGGACGTTGTTATCGACAACTTCAAGCTGGGCACGCTGGATCGATGGGGGTTCGGGGACGACTGGTACGCCGAGCATGCACCACACGTGGTGCGGTGCACGATCAGCGGATACGGCAGCAGCGGGCCCCGAGCCGGCGAACTTGGCTACGACTTCATCGCCCAGGCCGAGAGCGGGCTGATGGCTATCACCGGTGAGCAGGAAGGCGAGCCGATGAAGCTTGGCGTCGCCATCGTCGACTTCTGCGTTGGCTTGTTCGCCGCCATCTCGATCCTGGCCGCAGTCGAAGACCGACATCGCACCGGCCTCGGTCAGCAAACCGAGGTGAACCTCCATGACACCGGCTTGCAGATGCTGGCGGCTATCGCCTCGAACTATCTCATCTCTGGTGAGCCGGCCCGCCGCTATGGCAACGGCCACCCCAACATCGTCCCGTATAGCACCTTTACCACAGCCGATGGTGAGCTCGTCGTCGCCGTTGGTAACGATGCCCAGTTCCTCGCCTTGTGCGAGACCCTCGGCCATCCCGAATGGGCCGCCGACACCCGATTTGCTCGCAACGAGGATCGGGTCCGTCATCGCCAGGAGATCGAGTCCCTGATCGCCGACCGCATCGCTACGCGTACCAGGGCGGATTGGATCGAAGCCATGTCCGCTGTCGGGATCCCCAATGGACCGGTCAACTCGGTGGCCGAGGCCCTGTCGAGTCCGCACGCCCTCGCCAGAGAAATGGTGACCGACATCGTCCATCCCACGATCGGCAGCTTCCGTTCGCTCGGTTTGCCGATGCGCATGTCGGAGACTCCGACAACCATCCGAAGGCACCCGCCACTGCTCGGAGAGCACACGGATGAGGTGCTGTTCGAGCTCGGCTACGACGAGGACACGGTTGCGGAGCTGCGTGCGGACGGCATCGTCTGACCGCCACCGACCCCTCGGCTGCGATGGTGTCGATAGTGTGAGCGGACGATGCAGTCCACAGAACGAGAGACGATGGCTACCGACGTTGGCGCCGTCGGGGTGTTCAGTGGCTTGCTGCAACGGAGGCCGACCACCGAGGCGCTCGATCTGGTCAACGAATGCGCAGGCCTCGGCTACGGCAGCGTCTGGATCCCCGAGTCCGCCTCGGCGAAACACGTGCTCACATTCGCCGCTGTGGTTCTCGGCGGCCC
>JADFIY010000090.1 GCA_022566415.1 Acidobacteriota bacterium | reverse complement strand
TGAAGAACACGGTCTCATGCTTGGCGCAGTAATGTTGCGAGGTGCCGGTAGAGGGCGTTGGCTCTGCCTCGCCGCCTCCGTGGGCCTCTTGGCGCTCACCATCCTCCGTGTCCTGCGTGAACACTTCTGAGAGCCGTCCAGCCGACAGCGCGGCGTCTACAAGGGCTCGCTTCTTCGCCATCTTCAGGATGGTGTTGACCAAAGAAAAAGGGTCGTCGTTCTCGATGCGGTACTGCTTGCCGCCGTTCTTCGTTTTGCGAGAGACGAGAGTGGCTTTATCTAAGCCAAGAGGCTCAACGTCATCAGGCCATATCCAACGCCAGCGGTACTTTGACTCTTTGCTGTTGCACTCGCCGATGCCGCTGGAGACCAAAAGGCATGTGGCAATGTCTCGGAGTTCGCAACGGATCGTGTAGTGGAACAACCCCTTGTCCCAATCCTGAACGCTGTCCATAACGGCATAGCTGTCGGAGAGCTTCAAGAGCTTGGCGATCTTCTCCGCCCCCGGCTTCAGCATTGTCGGCTTGTTCGTCCCTGGGATGATGCCGTAGTCGTGGCCGTCCACCAGGATTGCTTTGCACAGCTTTTGAAACTCTCGGATGGCGTCCAGCTTGTCCCGCATTTCGGTGGCGTTTGGCAGAACCGTCAGGTCGGTTGTGTGGTCGTAGACTTGGATTTCGTCTTTAGCCATTGCCCGACTCCTTCTTGACCTTCTTGAGCTTGAGCACGAGCCCCGACGGGTACGTGGTGGTCGCCGCGTCAACGATCTTCCTCACGGGGTCGCCGTACTTGCGTATCCACTCGTTGAGCTTGGCGCCATGGAACTTCGCCGGCACCTCGTAGGGCTCCGGGCGTTCCGTGTGCTTAGGGGTGAAGCCTTCGTCCAGGACTTCCTTGGTGAGCACGTCCAACTCCAGCAGCGGCAGCAGCGTGAGCCACCGGCCACTCGAACTGCTCGATACGATCCACTAACAACCGACGTCCGAACGGTGTCAACCGGGCCGTAGTGTGTCCCATGAGGGCCTCCTCAAGACTCGCGGATACTCACACCCACGAATCGAACAGGCAGGCCCTCAACCAATCAAGTGTCAACAACGTCCCTGGGAAGGACACCTAGCCTCCCAAAGCGTATGATGAGATCGAACACACGTTCCACCATGGGTT
Organism: Acidobacteriota bacterium; assembly: GCA_022566415.1. GTDB lineage: Bacteria > Actinomycetota > Acidimicrobiia > Spongiisociales > UBA5794 > JACZST01. The sequence continues at coordinate 8,376 of JADFIY010000090.1, read as the reverse complement.
ATGCGAGCCAGAAATGAGAATCCGATCGGATAGGAGATAGAAGTGGCAAACCGCGAGCGTTTCTATGTCAACCCTCGAGAGGATGGAAAGTGGGAAGTCACCCGGGAGGGCGGAAAGCGTCCGTCCGCTGTCACCAACACCAAGGACGAGGCTGTCAGCCGAGGAGCAAAGATCGCCAAGAATCGAGGGTACTCGCAGCTGATCATCCGCAAAAAGGACGGTACCTTCCAAGAGGAACGCACCTACGGAAAGGACCCCTTCCCTCCCAAGGGGTGACGAGAGAACAAAGGATCCAGCAGCACACGCTCATCCACCACGACGGCCTCGAGCCAAGTCCGGTCAAGAATCCGTAGCAGCGAAGCCGATTTCACCGTTGTGTAACGACGTTGCGCGCGGAAACTGCGACGAGCGGGCCATGTCGCCAGTACAACTCGTTACTTTTCGTATCCCTCCAAACTCGCTGTCAGAGACCCTTTCAACCGAATGTCAGACCCATTACCGTCGCTGTTCTGACCGGTGAGATGTCGGACGGATCGTTCCGGAGACATGTCGGACGTTCCGGAGACATGTCTGACAACGCCTGACGAGAGCCGCATCCTGGCCTTCGGGCTCGAGCGAGGAGGCGGGTGTGGCGTTGAAGGTGATGGCAATGGCCGAACTGCGACTGGACGTATTGACCGAGCCGCTGCGAACCGGTTGTCGCCACCGGGTGAATACTGACCCTTTGTCACCGCCCGAATTTTGACCCCCTCTTGGTCGGGTCCACTACGGATAGTGCTGGATGTTGGATCCTGGCTGGATGCCGGCTGGGAGGATTGGAGATTGATCGACGTGGAAGATTGGGCCGAGATTCGTCGGCTTCACATGGCGGAGGGGTTGGGGATCAAGACGATCGCTCGCAGGTTGGGGGTGGCGCGGAACACGGTGCGGGCTGTGTTGCGTTCGGATGCGCCGCCTCGGTATGAGCGGACGCCGCAGGGGTCGATCGTGGATTCGGTGGAACCCGAGATTCGAGGCCTGTTGTCCGAGTTTCCGGGGATGCCAGCGACGGTGATCGCGGAGCGGATCGGCTGGGATCGGGGGATGACGGTGCTGCGGGATCGGATTGGGGAGCTGCGCCCGTTGTTTGTGCCCCCCGATCCGTCGCAGCGGACCTGGTATCGGCCTGGTGAGTTGGCTCAGTTCGACTTGTGGCAGCCCGACGTTCTGATCCCGGTGGGGTTCGGCCAGACGGCGAAGTTGTGGACGTTGGTGGGCGTGGCCGGCTATTCGAGGCTGATCGGAGCTGTGATGGTGCCCTCTCGGGCCGGCCACGACGTCTTGGCGGGGATGTTGCATGTGATCGGCGAGTTCGGGGCGGTGCCCCGCAAGGCGGTGTGGGATCAGGAGGGCTGCATCGGCAAAATCCGCGGTGGCCGTCAGGTCCTCACCGCAGAGTTCCAGGCGTTCTGTGGAGTCCTTGGGATGGGAGCGATCCTGGTCGGCCCTCGAGACCCGGAGGCGAAGGGACTGGTGGAACGAGCCAACGGTTATCTCGAAACCAGTTTCCTGCCCGGCCGCAGCTTCGAAGACATTGCTGATTTCAACCGGCAACTTGCTGTCTGGTTGAGGCGAGCCAACCAGCGGATCCATGGCACCACCCGGGTGAGACCTTCCGAGATGATCTTTGAGGATCGGGGTGCGATGATGCCGTTCCCGCCGGTGCTCCCCGACCCGTCGTGGCGGTTTGTCACCCGCCTCCCTCGAGATCATTACGTCAGGGTGGACACCAACGACTATTCGGTCAACCCCCGCTTTATCGGGCGACGAGTCGAAGTCCACGTCACCCTTGACGAAGTGGCGGTCACTTGTGACGGCACCGAAGTGGCCCGCCACCGGCGTTGTTTGGCGAAACATCAGACGTTGCTGGTGGCGGACCATGCCCGGATCCTGCGCCAGATGAGGGTCGAAGCCGCCGAACCGAAACCGGTGGAGGTGACGGTGGAGGAACGGGACCTGGGTGTCTATGACCAGATCATCGTCGAGGTGGCGTCATGACCCAGACCAGACCGTCGGCTGATATCGCCTATCTGTGTCGGGCGCTCAAAGCCCCCTCGATGGGTCAAGCGTTCCAGCGGCTCGCCGAACGGGCCCGCAGCGAGGAATGGACCCACGAAGAGTTCCTCGCCGCCTGCCTGGAGCGGGAAGTGGCTGCTCGCCAAACCAACGGCGGTGAACTCCGGATCAAGGCGGCACGGTTCCCGGCACGCAAAACCATCGAAGACTTCGACTTCTCCTTCCAACGGTCGCTGCAACGCGACACCCTGCTGCATCTGGGCACCCTCGACTTTGTCGCCGGCCGAGAAAACGTAGTGTTCCTCGGACCACCCGGCACCGGGAAAACCCATCTCGCTATCGGCTTGGGGATCAGAGCCTGCCAAGCCGGGCATCGGGTCGCTTTCGCCACCGCCTCACAATGGGTGAGCCGCCTCGCCGAAGCCCACACCGCAGGGCATCTCCAAGCAGAGCTCACCCGCCTGGGCCGGATCCCCCTTCTCATCGTCGACGAAGTCGGATACATCCCCTTCGAAGCCGAAGCCGCCAACCTGTTCTTCCAACTCGTCTCCGCCAGATACGAACGAGCCTCAGTGATTGTCACCTCCAACAAGCCGTTCGGACGGTGGGGTGAAGTCTTCGGCGACCCCGTCGTCGCCGCAGCCATGATCGACCGGCTCGTCCATCACGCCGAAGTCGTCTCCCTCAAAGGAGACTCCTACCGGCTCAAAGACCGCGACCTAGGGAGAGTGCCAACCGACAACACAGAGTGACCAAAACCCGACCCGGGGGGTCAATTTTCACCCGGTACCAGGGGGTCAAATTTCAGGCGGTGTTGACACCATCGGCGATGTCTCGGTGCTCGTACATGTAGTGGAGACGTAGGGAGTCCTCCGTCTGGCGGCGGATCAGCATCACTGCCTCGTCTAGGTATCCGTTTTCGATCAGCAGAGCTATGGCTTTGAATGATGCCTTGAGCCGCGTGAAGATCACACCCGCGTACTCCTGCGCTGGCGATTCGACGTCGAACTCTTCGTCCTGTTCGCCTAGCGCCGCGCTGAATTCATGGAGGCATTGGTAAGCGAGGTCGCGCAAGTCCTGCATCTTGCCTTCTTACTAGCAGGTTGCCGGAATCCGCCCCTTCTCCTCAGATCAGGTTGTGGACTCCAGCCGAGCCGTCTTCGTTGATGATCGAGTTCTACTGCAGAACATGGTCGCTCCGAATCCAAATGACGGTCTCTCGGGAGAGCGTCAGCATTCGACGCAATCTCTGACCGGGTCAGGTGGCGTGCCGGGTCGACCTCGAGGAGGCTGGGTTTTGGCCAAGTGGCACGACGGTCGCTTGTGGCGAGGCCGCAGCGTCGTTGCCATCGGCGGAGCCGGCGCCGTGACCCAGTCACCGCGAGCTAGATGCCGTCGAGGTATCGGATTGAGAGCTCGAGTCCTTTTCGACGGCCATGGGCTGGTGTGTCGCAGACTCAGGCGATGCCTCGTCGGCTCGGGAGGATGGAGATCCAGTGCTGTGGACGCGGTACAACCCGGGTCCCACTCGTTCGAGGTCTGAGTACACGACCGCATGGTGATCCGGCGCGTTCGAGCACATCCGCGACACGATATGAGTACGGATAGTCGACTCGGCATAGGTGGTTCCCTTTCGCCGCATCTCCGCGATGATCTCGGCCGGGCTGAAGGTGTCGCGATCGGTGCGTTTGGAGAGATCTGCAAACGCCTCCAGGATTTCGTCCCTGCACGTCATGCGGAGCCGGCAGATCCGGAGTTTCGGATAGGCGAGGCCATCGCCTCTCGAAGCCTCCCAGATCCGCCAGTCGAGCTCGTACGCCTTGAGGCCGAGCTGGTGGGCCGCTTCGGCTACGACTCGCACCACTTCTCCATCACTGAGCCGGCGCCCGATCGCTGCTTCGGCGAATCGATGGATGTGCACATCGGGCTTGACCGTGTCGACGCCTTGGCGCATGACCAGCCAGTGGTACACCGCGATACCGAGCCCCTTGACCTTGCCCTCGAAGTCCAGTCTGAACTGACTCTGTTCTGCCCATCGCCGAAGGCTGTCCTGGTCAACGACGCCGACCTCTCGGAAGTACGCCGCCAGATCCCGTAGCTGGTGTGCACGGGTCAACATGTTGTAGCGCCACAGGTATTGAGCGAGGGCAGTATTGCCTTCCTGGTCGTCGGTGTACCGGGCGAATACGGCGTCCAGATCATCAAGAGTGCGGATCTCGTCCCAGCGATGCTCTCGGAAGTGTTCGAGGGCCGTACGACGGCGGTCGTGTGCATCTGATAGTCGAGCACCGTCTCGAGGAGATTCATGATGAAGTCGATTTCGAGGTACGACTCTTTGGCCGGAGGTAGATGACGCGCGGCGGCGACAACCTGTGCAACATCGTTCGAGCCGATCACGATGTCGACGATACCCATCGCTCTTCGCGGTCGTGTAGCCGATGTGCAACCCTGAGTGACGCCGATCTCACTGGTCACTCTGCGCGCGCGGGCTTACATCCTCAGGTCTCGCTCCCGGCTCACGACTCGGTGCGTGAGCGCCCCGCGCGACTCCACCCGGACAGTCTGCGATCCGCGATCGAACGCTCACCGGCGTCCACTCCATTGTCGGACCGCTCGGTGTACATCGCGTCGACTCTCCCACGGCTCTCATTCTGTACACCCTTGGGCCGCGTTTGGGCCGCACCTGGGCCGCAGCCCACGCGAAACGATGCAAAACCGCGCGAGACAATGCAAGGTGTCGAGGCGGTCGAGATCCCAAGCCCTGTAGGGAGAATCGGCCGAAAGCCCTACGCAGCCAGGGAAGGAGCGAATCAAGCCGAACCAGGCCGGATCGGTTTAGGAAACCGGTGCTCTATCCCCTGAGCTACGAGGGCGGGAGACGGTTGTGCCGGGCCGAGGGTAGCGAACGAGCGCCGTTGGCAAGGGCGCGAATGTTACCCAGGATGTGGCCTTCAGGCGTCGCCACTCATGGCCGAATATCAATGTATGACTGAGGCGACGCAATATCCATCGAAGACGCGTCAGGTATTGATCGGAGCCATCATCGCAGTGTGGTTCGTCACCTTCTCCGCGGTCGGGATTGGGACGATGGAGGTGAGCAGGATATGCGCCATGGACGACCGGGCCGATTCGGTGCCGGGCCACAGCTGGTCGCGGGATCCGTATAACGACTGCGAGTGGACGCTCTACAGCGGCACCTACCCGTTCTGGAAGAGGGCCTCTTCAGAAACCTACCTGGCCAACGGATTTGCTCCTCCACCGAAGCCGACCCTGGTCGACCGGTGGCAAGTGGCCATGGTGCTGGTGGCTGCGTCGATCACCGCCGGATTGAGTCTGTGGCTCATGCACCTTCGTCCGGAGGAGGAGGAGGAGGAGGAGGAGGAGGAGGAGGAGGAGGAGCATCTGGATGTCGCTGTCGTCCCGGCCCGCCAAGACGCGACCTAGCGAGACCACGCCCCGACCTCATCGATCATGTCGAGACCCGCACGCATCCGGGGCGAGGTAGCCTCGTCGTCGTGATCACCTGCCCGGTTTGTCAAACCGAGAACCCCGAGACGAACAGCTTCTGCGGCAATTGCGGCAGCGGTCTCGAGGTGGTCTGCACCAACTGCGGGACGGCGAATCCGCCGTTGAACAGTTTCTGCGGGAGCTGTGGCTCGTCCCTGGCCGAGACCGCAACGGCTCCGGCCGCCGCTGAGCAGGCACCGACGGTTGCCGAACGCCGCCTGGTCACCGTGCTCTTTGCCGACCTCACCGGGTTCACTCCATTCTCCGAGGCGCGTGACCCGGAGGAGGTTCGCAACTTCCTCACCCGGTATTTCGATCGATCCCGCGACGTGATCGAGACCTTCGGCGGTGTCGTTGACAAGTTCATCGGCGACGCGGTGATGGCTGTGTGGGGTGCAACGGTCGCCAACGAGGACGATGCCGAGCGTGCGGTACGCGCCGGGCTGGAGCTGGCGGATGCGATCGCCAAGCTCGGAGCCGAGAACGGCGTGCCCGAGCTGGCGGTTCGGGTCGGCATCCTCACCGGAGAAGCGTCGGTCGGCCCCGGCGGCAACGAGCAGGGCCTCGTCGTCGGCGACATGGTCAACACCGCATCGCGGCTGCAGTCGATCGCCGATTCGGGCACGGTCTTCGTTGGAGAGGCAACCCGACGCGCCATCGGCGACGCCATCGCTTTTACCGAGCTCGGCGACCAAACCGTGAAAGGAAAGGATGTCCCGGTCGCCGCGTGGCGCGCCGACCGAGTGCGCGGCGCCGTCGGCGAAGCGGTTGGGGAGGGCATCGAGCCGCCTTTCGTTGGACGGGTTGACGACCTGCGCCTGCTCAAGGACATGTTCGCCGCAGTTCAACGAGAGAACCGTATGCGGCTCGTCTCCATCATCGGGCAGGGTGGGATCGGCAAGAGCAGGCTCATCGAAGAGTTCGGCAACTACCTCGACGGGATCGTCGACACCGTTTACTGGCACGAGGGACGATCGCCTTCATACGGCGACGGGGTGACGTTGTGGGCGCTCGGGGAGATGGTCCGGTCGCGGGCCCATATCGCCGAGATCTACGACGAGGTCACTACCCGTGAGCTGCTGAGGGATGCGATTCGGGATTGGGTTCCGGACCCCGAGGAAGCGGAGTGGCTCGAACCCAGGCTGGCCAGCCTGCTTGGTGTCGGTGACTCCACGGTCGGTGACCAGGCCGAGTTGTTCGCTGCCTTCCGGACATTCTTCGAACGAATCGCAGACCGGAGCGCCACCGTGCTCATCTTCGAGGACTTCCACTCGGCCGACCCGGCGCTGCTCGACTTTGTCGAGCAGCTTCCGGAGTGGTCGAGGAACTACCCGATCCTTGTCATCACGCTCGCTCGCCCCGATCTGCTGGAGCGCCGGCCCGGCTGGGGTCAGGGAAGGCACGGCTTCGTTTCGATGCATCTGGGACCGCTCGCCGACACCGACATGATCGATCTGGTCGATGGAATGACCCCGGGCATCGATTCCGCCGTCCGCGATGCCATCATCGAACGGGCGGCAGGCACTCCATTGTACGCGGTAGAGATGGTGCGGATGATGTTGGCCGGCGGGGAGCTGACCGATCGCAACGGTGTTTACGCCTATCTGGGCGATCTCAGCGACCTGGCGGTCCCCGAGTCGTTGCAGGCCGTGATCGGCGCCCGACTCGACCGGCTCGACGCCACCGAACGTGAACTGCTCCAGGACTGCACCATCGCCGGGCACAGTTTCACCCTGGACACGCTGGCGCACATCATCGGAGACGAGAACGGCGATCTCGAGGGACGCCTGGCACCGCTGGTGCAAGCCGAGCTCTTGGAGGTCAACCGCGACCCGCGGTCGCCGGAGCGTGGCCAATACCGGTTCGTCCAGGGCCTCATCCGTGAGGTCGCACACGGCAGGATCAGCCGCGAGGTACGTGTCGCCCGTCATGTTGAAGCGGCACGTTACCTGGAGGGTTTTGGGCCCGAGTTGGCGGTCGTGGTTGCCGCTCACTACCTGGAGGCCTACGAGGCGGCGACCGAGGATGAAGCCACCGAGCTTCGGGCCAAGGCTCGCGAGTCGTTGCTGGCAGCGTCGGACCGGGCCGCCGACCTGCACTCCTACGAGCAGGTCAGATCGCTCGCCGAACAAGCACTCGACGCCACCGACGACGACGCCGAACGGGCGCCGATCTGGGAACGCATCGCTGAAGCAGCCGGCGTCCTCGCCGAAAACGAGCTCGCGGTGGACTCGGCGCTACAGGCCATCGATCACTACCGGGCGACTCACGACGCCGACGGGGTGAATCGGGCCGTTCATCTGCTGGCGGTCATCTACAACGACGCCAACCTGTCACAACGAGCGGTCGACCTCCTCGAGCCGCACTTGGAGAAAGCCGATCTCGAGTCGGACCCGAATCTCGCCATCGCCGCTTCCGACCTGGCACGTGCCTACCTGCTGACCGGTACTCCGAGCGAAGAGACCGCCGCCGCCGCCGAGGCGGCATTACCCGCCCTGGAGGGGTTCGAGCTGACGCGACAAATCGCAGAGGCAATGATCACCAGAGGGACGGCGCTCGGGGCCATAGGACGGATACGGCAGGGCATGGCGCTGATCAAGGGTGGGCTCGAGCTCGCCGACGCCGAAGGCTACGCCTTTACCTCCATCCGGGGTCGGATCAACCTCACCTACGTGGGGTCGGTGGAGGATCCGGTGATGGGGTTCAATGCCTACCGCGAGGGCTACGACATCGCCCGTCGCACCGGTCAGCGGGGGATGACGATGTTCCTCAATGTCATGCTGACCGGATTCCAGGTGGTACGCGGGGATCTCG
>JADFIY010000268.1 GCA_022566415.1 Acidobacteriota bacterium | reverse complement strand
GCGGATCGAGATGGGGTGCAACCTCGAGCACGTTGACCCCGTCCCCCTTCGCCGCCTCCAGGACGTCGGCCAGACCGGCCTCGAGGTCGAGCCCGTTGGCCACAACCAGATCGGCGGTGTAGATCTTCGCCACTTGCTGCGAGGAAGGCACGAACCCGTGCGGGCTGGCGCCGATCGGCATCAACACCTCAACGTCGGCGTCGCTCCCGGCCACGTTGCTCGCAACGTCACCAAGGATCGTGGTCGTCGCCACCACCCGGATGCGGCCATCGTCTGCTGGATCTGCGGAACAGCCGGCCCCGATGAGCGCTATGGCGACCCAGACAGCGATCGCAAGCCGAGGCATGTCCCAACTCCTTGCACGAAATGAGAATGGTTCTTATTATCTCTTGGGAAAGTATCAGGAGACCCGATTTGGCGCAACAACTGGAGCGCGATGTGGAGCAACGGCTCGCTGCTCGCGGTGTGCGATTCACCCGGGGGCGGCGGCTGGTGCTCGATGCGGTGGCTACCGCCGACGGTCCCCGGACTGCTTCGGAGATCCATGGCACACTCAACAAGGTCCCCCTGTCGTCGCTGTATCGAAGCCTTGCGGTCCTGGTCAAAGCCGAAGTGCTTGCCCAGCATCACGGCGCCGACGAGACCACCCGCTATGAACTGGCGGAATGGCTCACCGAACATCATCACCACCTGGTGTGCGTCTCGTGTGGATCGATCACCGACGTCACCGCATCCGAGGACCAGGAAGCCGTTGTTGGTCGGCTCGTCGAGGCATTCGCCGGGTCGAGCAACTTCGCCGTGTCCGGGCACCGCTTCGAGATCGAGGGAAAGTGCGCAACGTGCCGGTGAGCGGCGTGGCCGTCCACGCCGAGGACTTGGTTCTAGCCCACGACGGACGGGTGGCGATCAGAGCCTCTTCGTTCGACATCCCCTCTGGCAAGATCACCGCCGTCATCGGGCCCAATGGCTCTGGCAAGTCGACCCTGCTCGACGGCATCGCCGGCCTGATCCACCCATCGAGCGGGTCGCTCGTGGTGTCGCCGGCAGATGAACAGCGGATCGCCTACGTCCTCCAGACCAGGAAGGTCAACGAAGCCCTCCCGGTCACGGTGCGCGAGGTGGTCACCATGGGGCGATATGCGTCGAGGGGTGCGTACGGCCGGCTGACGGCTACCGATCGACAAATAGTCGACGAGTCTCTGGCCAGGATGGCGATCACCGACCTGGCCGATCGGCACCTCAACGAACTCTCCGGTGGGCAGCGGCAGCGGGTGTTCGTAGCGCAGGGCCTGGCGCAGGACCATGACATGTTGCTGCTCGACGAACCACTGACCGGGCTCGACCTCATCTCGGCGCAGGCCATCGATTCGGTGATCCACAACGAGAACGCACACGGGTGCACGGTGGTGATGAGCACCCACGACCTGGCCGAGGCAAGGGCTGCCGATCATGTGGTGCTGCTGTCGGGTGGGGTGGTCGCCTCGGGTTCACCGCACCATGTGCTCACGGAAGACCACCTGGCAGCGGCGTACGGCGGCATGTCGGTGCATCGCGACGGCGACGGGCTGGTCATCGACGACCCGGCGCACCAGCCGGTCGAGGAGCGGCACGTCCACCGGGAACGGACGATCCACACCGAGGCCTTCCCCGACGACCAGCACGGCGGGGGCTAGCTGGGGATCCGTTGGAAATCCCTTACAGAACAAGGGACTAGTGCCTACGGCACTGCCGAGAAATCATTTGGAGGCAACAGACGCCGCGCCTAGGGTTTCTCCCGGGTTAGATCGACCACGGGGGAGGTACCTGTGACAGGCACGTACGCGCTCAACGATAGAACGCGCCGAATTTTCATCGCCGTACTGGCATTTGCGCTCGTAGCAGGCCTTGCCATTGCGACGTCCATCGCGCCGGCGGGGGCGGACGATCCGAAGGAGTTCAAGCTCTTCGTCGACGAAATCGTCGACGACATCGGAACGCCCTCGACGACCAGCACTCAAGTGACGGTCACGCAAGGCTCGACCGGGGCTACATTCACCTTCCAGAATCCGGATGACGCAACGAATACCCAGCAAGCT
>JADFIY010000089.1 GCA_022566415.1 Acidobacteriota bacterium | reverse complement strand
GGCTCACCCTGACGAGCCGAGCCGCAGCCGCTCATTTGACAAGCGACCCGGGCCGGGCAGCCGACGAGCTCGATGAGGTGCAGGGGCTGGCCCGCCAGGCCATGGCGCAGCTTCGTGAGGTTGTGACCGGTATGCATACCTCGGATCTCCGGCGTGACGGCCTGGTCGCGGCGATCCGGAGCGATGTGGCCTTGCTGGATCGTGTGCACAACGCCGCTGTCTCGTTCCAGTTCTCTGGTGACCTCCGTGTCGACGACGTGGTCGAGCACGAGATCTATCGGGTCGTCCAGGAAGCACTCACGAACGCGCTGCGACATGCTGAGGCCGACGAGGTGCTTGTCCGTCTCACCGCCGGGTCGGATGCCACCGTGGTCGAGATATCCGACGACGGTTCCGGATTCGACCCGACTACTGAGGGGATCCGGTCCCGTCGACTCGGGCTGACGTCGATGGAGGAGCGAGCGACGGCGGTTGGGGGCACAATCGAGATCGACAGCAGCCCGGGTACGGGGACCACGGTGAGATTGCGAGTCCCTCATGGGTGATGTGATCCGGGTTGCCATCGCCGACGATCACCCGGTGGTGCGGCGGGGGCTGCGGGCCTTCTTGGACTCCTTGGACGATATTGAGGTGGTCGGTGAAGCGGTTGACGGCGAAGCGGCGGTCCGGCTGGCGGTGACCGAAGAGCCCGATGTGTTATTGCTCGATCTCAAGATGCCGAAACTCGACGGGATTGGCGTGATCAGCCGCCTTCGCAGCCGCGGGGCGAGCACTCGGATCCTGGTGCTGACCAGCTTCACTGCCCAACAGCAGGTGATCCCGGCCATTCAGGCTGGCGCAGACGGATACCTGCTCAAGGACGCTGATCCCAGCGAACTCGAGCGGGCGATCCGTGCCGTGTATCGGGGCGAGCCGCTCCTTGCACCGGAGGCAGCAGCGGTGGTGATGGCGGCCGTCTCCGCGCAGACGGCTGATCTCCCCGAGTTGGACCGTCTGACGCCCCGTGAACGCGAGGTGCTCGCCGGACTGGGACGTGGACTCTCCAACCGGGGCCTGGCTGAGGAGCTGTTCATATCGGAGAAGACGATCAAGACACACGTCTCCAGCATCCTGATGAAGCTCGGCCTGACTGACCGTGTACAGGCAGCCCTCTTCGCGGTGCGGGTGGGCCTCGCCGATCCGCGCGATATCGGCCCAAAGTCTTAGGTCCTTCGACCGACGACAACCCTCCCACAGCCCGATGTGCGGCCTCTCTGTGGATCGTACGGTGTCGATGTCAGGTAACGAATCAAGGAGACAACATGAGTTCTCGGACCGCTCTCATCACAGGGGCCTCTCGAGGTCTCGGATTCGCGTTCGCTACTCACCTAGCACGCACCGGCTGGAGGCTGGTCATCGACGCTCGCACCGCTTCGGACCTGTCTGTGGCCGCCCAGGCCCTCCAAGAAGTTGCAGACGGGACCGTGATCGCCATCAACGGCGACGTCACCGACCCACAACACGGCGCAGCACTGGTCGCAGCAGCCGAAGACCTCGGCGACCTCGAGTTGCTGGTCAACAACGCATCGGCCCTGGGGCCGAGTCCTTTGCCATCACTCGCCGACTACCCACTTGCTGCACTCGTCCATGTTCATGACGTCAACGTCGTGGCGCCATTGCGGCTGATCCAGCTCGCGTTGCCTGCTCTCCGGCGAGCTCACGGCACGATCGTCAACGTGACATCCGACGCCGCCGTCGAAGCGTATGAGGGATGGGGCGGCTACGGGTCTGCGAAGGCCGCGCTCGAACAGCTGTCAAATGTTCTCGCCGCGGAAGAACCCGCGGTGCGAGTGCTGTGGGTCGACCCAGGCGACATGAACACCCGAATGCATCAAGAGGCATTTCCCGGCGAAGACATCTCGGATCGTCCACTCCCCGAGGAGCGCATCCCCGGCCTGGCGGCATTGGTGGACGGCGACGCGCCGAGTGGCCGCTACACCGTGAGCGACCTTTTGCTAGACGCGGCAAGGGGTGCGGCGTGACTGCCACCATGATTCCTGAGACATTCTCCCGATTCGACGTTCCCCAGCATCTTGCCGCCACCGAGCCCGCCGAGGTGCGGGGCTCAGGACGCGACGACGTCCGCATGCTCGTTGCTGGGCCTGCCGGGTTGAGTCATCAACGCTTCCGAGACCTTCCCCAGAACCTGCAACCAGGCGACCTCTTGGTGGTGAACACCTCGGCGACCCTGCCGGCATCGCTGCGTGCATCCAATGGCCTGGAAGTGCACATCTCGACCGAGGCGCCGCACGGCAAGTGGGTGGTCGAGGTGCGCATCGCCGATGGCGTCGCCAGCCGGCCACTAGGAGACCAGCCGCCACCGACGCTTCACCTCGCGGGTGGAGGACGCGTTGATCTGCTACGCCCCTACACCGACGGCGACCCTGGTCGCCTCTGGTTGGCTCGTGTCCAGGTCGATCGGCCGCTGTATGAGTATCTGGCTGTGCACGGCGAGCCGATCCGCTACTCGTATATCACGGAGCCGTGGCCGATCGAGGCCTACCAGACCGTATTCGGAACCGTGCCAGGCTCGGCCGAGATGCCGAGCGCCGCCCGGCCTTTCACCCACGAGATCGTGACCAAGCTCGCCGTCGCCGGTGTTCCCATCGCCCCCATCACTCTCCACACCGGCGTCTCCTCACTCGAGTCCGACGAGGACCCATATCCGGAGTGGTACTCCGTACCAAAACACACCGCGCGGCTTGTCAACACCACCCGAGCCGCCGGAGGCCGAGTTATCGCAGTGGGCACCACAGTTGTACGGGCACTCGAGTCAACAGCAACCGGCGGCCTAGGACACGCGGGCAGCGGATGGACGGACCTCGTGATCACACCCCAACACGACATGAACGTCGTCGACGGTCTGATCACAGGATGGCACCAACCTGACTCCACCCACCTCGCCATGCTGCACGCCATCGCAGGCCACAATGTCATCACCGACTCCTACCTTGCTGCCATCGAAGCCGGCTACCAGTGGCACGAGTTCGGCGATCTCCACCTGATCCTGCCTCGGAACAACACATGACGACACCCAATGGCGTTCAGTTTGGAATCTTCCCGACACCCAACGCCGCCTCATTTGACGAGGACCTGCGGCTGATTCGTCTCGCCGACGATATTGGCCTGGATCTGGTCGGCATCCAGGATCATCCGTATCAACGGCGCTTCCTCGACGTCTTCACGCTGATGTCCTGGGCGCTTGCTTCGACAGAGAACATCAGGGTTTTTCCCGACGTGGCGAACCTGGCAATGCGGGCACCGGCGATGATCGCCAAGGAGTCGGCCTCACTCGATGTGATGAGTCGGGGTCGATTCGAGTTGGGCCTGGGGGCCGGGAGCTTCTACGACGCTATTGCCGCCATGGGCGGTCCGCGGCGCTCGCCGGGCGAGTCCTTTGCGGCCTTCGAGGAGGCTGTTGATCTGATCAAACTGTTCTGGACCGCCGGACGGGGGCTCGAGTACGAAGGCGAGCACTATTCGTTGTCGGGCGTTCATGGTGGCCCGCCGCCTGCCCATGACATCGGCATCTGGGTCGGTGCCCATGGTCCGAGGATGTTGAACCTGATCGGCCGCAAAGCCGATGGCTGGGTTCCCTCCAGCTCATATATCCCTCCCGAGAAGTTGGGTCCGATGCATGCCCGGATCGACGAGGGCGCCGCAGAGGCCGGCCGCGACCCGGATGAGATCCGACGCATCTACAACATCAGTGGAACCATCAGACCGGGCCCGGCGCAAGGCTTCCTGATCGGCGACCAACAGCACTGGGTCACGGAGTTGACGGAGCTCGTCGAGCGCTATCGGATGGACTCGTTCATCCTCTGGCTCGATGAGAACGCCAAGGGTCAGGTGAGGGCCCTGGCGGAGATTGCAACCGAATTACGAGCCCAACTCCGTCTGGGCGATTGAATCTTCGGGCCGACCGGAAACCGCACACGTAGATGCCTGATTGATGATGTGGGTGCGAACAGCCGCTCGGTACGTGCCGATCAAGTGCGCCCCTAGGCGGTGATTGTGCCTTCCGAGCTGCAGCTCCTCAGTTCATCTGAGGCTGAACGGCGGGTACCGGTCCGTGACCAGCAGGAAGGCGTAAGCCTCTACTCGAAGTCCCCATCGGCCAACCCCCACTATGTAATCGAAGAGTGCCCGTGGATAGCGTCCGGTGAAGAGGATGGCGAACCAAGCGATGACGACCGCGACGATCGCGATGAGAAAAAGCACGATGAGCACGATGTAGTGCGGGATTGCCAGCAGCCATTTCACCAACGGCAGCCACCGGTTGAGGTCTTGCTCGACGTCGGGATAATCGATGTCGAGATGCACCGACTGCTCGTCAACGGTCGAGGGATACCGATCGGTGAGCAGGGTGAGGTAGGCACCGACCCGCGTCGCGAAGCGGGCAAACTCGCGTGCAAAGTCGAACCACCAGCGTGGGTACCGTTCCCGGAACACGATCATCAGCATCGTTCCCAGGAAGAGCCCAGCGGTGATCCCCCCGCTGCTCCTGGTGATCGACTCTCCGGTTTCGGTGACCACCGTCCAGCTCGATCCTGCGGAGACCAGCGACCAAACGATCAAGATCGGGATGATCCAGATCAACCGGAAGAACGTCGTGAGCCGGTCAAGCTTCTCGGGGTAATCGATGTCTAGGCGGGCTGCGTAGGACTGTTGCGGTGGTGTGACCATGGTCTACCTCCTCTTGCTGGGCACGGAGAGTCCTAGCAGCCGGTCGCCGGTCGCCGGTCGCCAGCTCTCACCCTGGTTCGTTCCACGACCTCGACATCGTATCAGTTTGCTTTCGCCGGCCTATTGGGGGGGAACTTCGCCGGTCTGCACGCAGCAAGCGCAGCCCCGACGAACTGGTGAGACCGGTGGAGAAACCAACCCGGTAAGCCGATCACGCGCTGCACACAGAGGGTAGAACCGGTCACCTGGGTTACCGAAGTAGAACTGATCATCAGCGACGCCGGAGGTCAGCGTGTTGCGGATACTCCGATCGACACAGCCAACATGCTCAACCGGCGGTGGCGGCGAGCTGAGGTGGTCGCGCTGATCACGCGCGCCTCCCCGTCATCGACGACATCACTTGTCGCCGGTCGATAGTGAGAACCACACGAGGTTGTCGCTATCAATGCCCGTGATCCGGATCTGGGAGAAGAGGCCATCGATCGTCTTGTCGCCCGAATATCCGCCGTATGCCCCCTCTTCTATCGTCCAGCCCTCACTACGAGCAGCGTCAGCGATGACGTCGAGCTCGGCCAGGACCGTGCCCTCGGCGACGGTGAACGTGCGCCTGAGTGCCGCGTCGGAAGGCACACCGGGACCGATGTGCCCCGCCGTCTCGGTGGCTCGCACGAGGAGGGCGTTGGGGAGGTCGTAATCCGCCATTGGATCGGAACGCAGCGCCTCGAGACGGTCGGCGGCCGAAACGCAAGAGGCAAGCACGAGAGCGGCGGCCACCGTCACCAAAATGCCCAGTAAGCGCTTCACCGACCCTTCACCCCTTCGGATTCGCCGCTGCACAGAACCTACCACCCGGCCCTGGATGAGTCCATGGGGTCGGGCTCGGAGTTCTCTGGTCTGCGTCGAAAGGCGTCGAGGGACTTCCGGTGCACGCTTAGCGACATTCACCGATCGCGTATTCCGCCAGGAAGAGTTGTTCGCTGTCTAGCAATGCGAGGCTGACGTATCGTTGTCGTATGGGGATTCTCGCTGAGCCGTGGCCGGGTGATCTCGACCCGTCGCGGGTCCCGTTCCGGCAGCGGACGATCACGGTGTTGAAAGGGATGGGTCTATGGGACGACATGACCCGAATTGATGAGCTGACGGTCGATGATATTGCCGGGTATTGGGTCACCGGCCCGGTCACAGTCAACGACCTGATCACTTCCGGCAACGAAGCGATCGAATGGCACCACAACCAACCGGCCCGCCTCGAACAGGTGACTACAGATGACTGGACACGCCAAGTGTGGCGCCGCGACCTCCGCTTCCGCGACCTCCTACCCGGCGTCGATGCAACGGTTCATGACATCGCAATCTCCGGGCACCACACGGATCAACGCTCCCTGCTGAAGACTCTCCCGAAGCTTGAGAAGCGTCTAGACAGGTTCGCCAGGGAGAGCCGAGACGAGGCCCTGATCCGGTACGTTTCGGCCAACACTGGCCAAAGCCGACAACGCACAACCAGGCTGCTTCAAAGCCTTGGCCTTCTTGAGCCAACCATCACCGGAAGCGAAGCGGGACGACAACTCGGCGTATCCCCCCAACGGATCTACCAGCTCGTTGGACAGATACGGCACCGCATCGAACAAGCACAGCCTCCCAACGGCGCCGCACCATGGCTACCCCAAGACCCGACCGCGGTTCCGATCCTTGTTGAGACACACGGGATGGGGAAGTGAAGGGCCTGGCACGACGAGAGATATCCCCGGAACCGCCACCGTGGATGCGTGATCGTTGGTGTCGGCGCGGTCTTCCCTTAGGGCGCTCTTCTCGACGGGCCAGCTAGCGCATAGCCGGCAACCGATATGGGCGGGGTTCGGAGTCCGCTGCTGTCCCTCAGGTCGGGCGACGTGGGCGGATCAGCCGAGGCCGAACTCCCCAGACACTGGCAGCCAGCCGGATTCGCCGAAGACGAATTGGGAGTCGGCGTTGCCTTGGGTGAGGGTGTGCCGGAAGTAGAACGTGGTGTCCGAGGGTCGGAACACCGCCGGGGTGTCCTCGTCGTCAACGATGCCCCAGTCCCCGGCGACGAACCGGTCACCCGGGTTACCGAAAAAGATCGTCCCATCGGCAATACCGGTGTCGAGCGTGTTGCGCCAATAGAACAGCCCAGTGGACTCACGGTGCAGGCCGATCTCGTCGATACCGTCGCCGTCCCAGTCCCCCACCACCGGGTTGTCGCCGGGGTTGCCGAAAATGAACGAGAAATCTGCCGCCCCCAGACCGCCTTCGTTCTCCCCGAGCTCATTGACCATGAAGAACTCCTGTGTCGAAGGCCGATACAGGCTCAGGGTGTCACAACCGTCGTTGTTGAAATCCCCCGCCAACGGAATATCAGAAGGGTTACCAAAGAAGAACCGGATATCGGCAATCCCTTGAGTGTTCGAGTTCCTCAGGTAGGCAAACGCATCCGATTGGCGAAACAGGCCCGGAGTGTCGACACCGTCACAGTCCCAATCACCCATAAACGGGATATCGCCGGGGTTGCCATAGAAAAACGAAGTCACCGCCCCGACACTGTTACGCAGATACCAGATCCCCTGGGTGGGGTCGACCAGCCCAACTGTGTGCGGGTCGTCTACGACGTTCACCGTGATCGACACTGTCGCCACGTTGGAGTCGGCGGCACCATCGTTGGCTATGTAGGTGAACGAGTCGGACCCGTTGAAGCCGGAATCGGGGACGTAGGTGCCCGAGGAGCAGTCCGCCGCCACTGTGGCGCCCCCATGAGCGGGCGGGCCGGCGATCGAACACGACAGCGGATCACCATTGGTGTCACTGACCGATGGGGTCCACCCGATGGTGGTGTCCTCATCCCCGGCGGCAGCCACATTGTTAGCCACCGGCGGTTCGGGGACTGTGCGGTTCACGAATAGGTTGTAGAGCTGAGTGTCGTCTGTCCCGGTCCCGAAGACCCGGACATAGTGGGTTTGGGTTGTCGCCACCGCAAAGCTAGCGATGGCCTCGGCCGCACCTGCGCCGGTAGCGTTGACCGTGGTCAGCACCCCTGTCCCATCGCGGATCTCGAACGCGAGGTCCTGCAGCGCCAGCGAGTTGAGGATCTGCGGCGTTGCGCTCGTGCACAGATTACCCACTGGATCGTTGCCCTCCAGGTAGGTCAACCCCTTCGGAGTGACGGTCACGTCCAGGGTGTCGCCCGCGTTGGCCGGGAATTGGAACCAGTCGGTATCCCCTGTGCTGTCGAGGCTCAATGTGTTCTCGGTCTGGCCGCCCAACGGTGCCAGCATGGTGGCCGCGCCCTGGGTGTCGTTCGGGTTGTTGATCACTTCGAACCGATCGCCGTATCCACGTTGGACGCCGCGAATCTCGTCGTGCTGCAAACCGGTGAACGCCAGGCTGATCAACGGCTCCATCAACTTGGTGTTGTCAACAGGGCAGACGTGCAGCAGCCCCGCGCCGTGTCCGTGCTCGTGAGAAAACACGTTGTGGAAGTGTGGCGTAATCGGGTTGCCAGAGAAGAAGGCGTCCGTCGATTCGATCTTCATATCCCCGATGCTCGGCAAGAAGTTGTACGCAAGGACGTTGAGGTTGCCGTCGATGGTGCATCCGCCGATGCGTAGATCGCCGCGCACTCCGGCCACCCCCGAGCTGCTCGGCCAGGCAGCTCCGTCGTCGATCGGGGTCCCATTGCCGTCGAGTGCCACCGCCGGCGTGTAGACGTTGCCGGTCTTGCCGGTCCAGTCGTTCCAGACATTCTGCATCTCGGCCTGCCAGACACCGGCTCCATAGACCGCGTTGAAGGTCGCGATCAGATTGCTAGCGCACGCTGTTTCGCCGACGAACCCAGGCATGATCGTGCCGTCTGGGATTACGCTCCACGTCAACTCGAGCGCGTCACCCTGCAACCCGCCGCCGTTGTTGAGCGCAGTCGAGCCGGGAGCCCAATGGAAGGTGAACTGTGCCTCCGCTTGGATGCCGAGCAGCGCAGCCATGACGCCCTGCGCATAATCAGGATCGGTACCCGGAGCAAAGACCGGAATCATCCCCGCCGCGCGTACGGTCTCAATAGAGCGCGCATCGCTCAATTGGGCCCCCGCACTCGCCGACAGGTCACCGATCTCGTTATCGTCGCCGACGGATCCACTGTCCGGCGCCGACACGAGCGCAGGGACAGTGACCAAGACGGGCACTATCACCAACCACAGCAGTCTTCTGCGCGAACCACGTCCGCGCTTGCCTCCCACCATGTCCTCCTCGGTCGTCGGCCCCTCAAATTCGATGTGCCCGCTCTCCGCCGCAGGCATCCGCAATCCACCGTACTCCTCGCACCCACGGTGATAACAACGCCATCAGCAAGATCAGGCGGGATACGCTGGATTGGTTTGGTGTGGCTTGGGCTTGATTCCGCCCCCGGAAGCGATAGGTTTCGGAACGGGTTTTCGGGCAGGGTTTTCCTTGGAGGCAACGGGGAGCGGCCCGTACGTCCGTGTCAAACAATGCGGGGCGTGGGTGGGGAACACGGCAACGCCATCTCCTCGCCGGTCTGTCGGCTAGCCGGAACCGAGTACGCGAGATCCGCGCCTATCGAATGACCCCGGCCCTCCGCTACCCAGGAAGTGAACTCGCCGGATGGGACAGCACAGGAGGACTGACAAAGACCGCCGGGCCGTTCAGCCGTTACCACGGCCCCTCACGCAACGATCCCTGACTGCGGGAGCGTTCTTCGATAGCACGGCGATGATTTGTGGCCCAGCGGGGGCAAAACCCACTGCGGCGCAACCCGCTCCTCTCAAGTCCTTGATGGGGTTACTAAAAAACCGTCCGTTGCTGCACCGGCACCCGCTCCGACCGAAGTCGACCTCACCCCGTAGAAACGATTTCCAGTCGAAGGACCCTCACTAGGCC
>JADFIY010000088.1 GCA_022566415.1 Acidobacteriota bacterium | reverse complement strand
GGGGATCGACGGAAGATGCTCATGCTACTCGTCGTCCTTTCGTGAGAACCTCACACCGACCCGCCCGCCTTCGACGGTGATAGCTTCCGGCTGAGGATAGCCCGCGTCCTTCGCATGGCCCTGAATCTCAGCCACAAGGCCAGGGTGCTTCTCCTCGAACGTCGGAGGTATGCCCGGCTCAACTACGCCGTCGGGCAGCGCAGCGATGGCGGTAGCTAGCCGATCCTCGGAGTCCGACAGCTCACGCTCGGCTTGCGGGCGATCCCGCACATACCGGGTAAGCGAGTCCTGCATCACCTTCTCCACGCGCCCCAGGGCGAGCCGCACGTTGCGCAGCGTCTTTTTCTCGACACTGACACGTGCCTCTTGCTTGCTGCCCCAGTCGGGCCGATGAACTACTGCGTCGAAACCCGCCACTTTAGACGGCCGACGCTGGAAACGTGTACGTGAGGTCAACCGTATCATCGAGGATCATCGACTTCGCTGTACCGAACAGCTTGCCCGCCCAGTAGATGTGGACCGCGTCGTCCGTCACGTCGCCGAACGCGCTCGAGCCCGCCATGATCTGACCGCCGTAGAACGTGAACGACTGGTCGGCCTTATACTGAGCCACCGGGCCGGCGACGTTGTCGATCGACTGACTCGAGGCGACGTTGAAGTTCATCGTCTCGCGAATCGCTTCTTCGACATCGGATGTCGTGATCTCCGTCGTGCCCGGCACCGCGTAGTCATGCGACGCGAGCACCGTGACGTTGTCCGAGAACCCCGTGAAATACCAAACGGCCAGCGCCGCCAGCGCGTTCAACTGCACGTTGAGCACGTGGTTGAGCGCTTCGTTCGTGACGAGGTTGTGCTCGCGCTCCACCTCGCCGGTGTACTCGTGGACGCAGTGGGCGGGCACCAACAGCCGGCTGCGATGTCGGACCATATGGCCCATCTGCACGCCGATATATCCGCCGTGCCGCTCACGCTTCGCCTCAACCTCGCCGAGCGTAAGGTCCCATTTCCGTTGCAGCTCTACGGTCAGCATTTGCTTAAATCTCCCTATAGGTTACGCCGAAGCTCCAGCCGGTTTTCGTCGTGGGTACGGTGGCTAGTTTCATCCCGAAACCGCTTGCCCCACCCGCGCGGATGATGATCCGCTCCTCCGGCGTGGCGACCCACAACCACCCGAGCAGGTTGTTGAACGAGTCCGCTAGGATGAGGGTCTGCGCGCCGGCGCCGTCATTCGTGGAGTCGATGCCGCACTTACCGGCCGCGCCGTTCGTGGCCCCGTCGATCTTGGATGGAGCACCGAACAGGTGGGGGGCCGGCTCCACGCTTGTAACCGTCGGGAACACCGTGACCTGTGTGATGAGGTCAACCCGTTGCTGTTCGTTCGTCTCGGTCGAATCCTGGCCCATCCAGCAGCGCAGGACGTCGATACCCACATCGCCATCGACGTTGATCCATACGAGTACCTTGCCCCCGGCGATCGTGACCATCCCAGGGGCTGGGTGGGTGATGGCGTGTTCACGACTCAGCTGTGAGGTGGCCCCTTGTGATCCGGTCACCAGCGGTCGTAACCCTGCGTACACCCCGACGACGTCTTCGCGGGTCAACGGGTCGGCGAGGAGCCGGTTCACCTGACCGAGCAGGTAATCGATGTCGCCAGTGGACGCTGCTGGGTGGGCCAGGTCGAGGGTCCACGCGGTGTCGGTGGTCCCGATCAGCCAGAACTCGCCGAACGGGATGATGAACAGCACGCTCTTCTTGGTCTTGGTGATGAGCCCCATCGACGAGTCGATGCGATCCCTGCGTACCACGAGATGGACGCGCTTCGACGCGGTCACGTCGGGCACAGGGTCGTCGACGAGCTGCTCGACGTCGTCGGTCCACACCCCGGTCGCATTGATGACGACGTCGGCGCGGATCGTCACCTCGCGACCAGACTCCAGGTCGACGCCGGCGATACCCGTGACCCGATCTCCTCGTCGAGGCAGACCCACCGCCCTGGTGCTGGTGGCGATGGCGGCTCCCTCCCTTGTCGCAGTCCTCGCCAACGCGACCACGAACCGGGCATCGTCGGTGCCGGCGTCGTAGTAACGCAACCCACCGACGAATGCTGTGGCGTCCAGCGCGGGGAACGCCTCCAGCATCGATCGACGCGACAGTTGTCGCTGTCTCGGCAGCGGGTTGGTGGTAGAGGCAGCAAGGGCGTCATACACGGCAACGCCTGCGGCGACGTAGGCGCGTTCCCACAGCCGATGCCGGAACGGAAAGATGAACGGCACCGGGTACACGAGGTGGGGCGCCAGCTTGGTGAGGAGTAGGTCTCGCTCGGTGAGTGCCTCGCGAACCAGCCTGAAGTCGAGCCGCTCCAGGTAGCGGAGCCCGCCGTGGATGAGCTTCGAGGAACGGCTCGATGTGCCGGACGCGATGTCTCGCTGCTCGATCAGCGCCACAGACAGCCCGCGGGAGGCGGCATCGAGGGCTGCTCCCATCCCGGTCGATCCGCCGCCGATGATCGCCAGGTCGAACTGCTCGTCGGCCATCCGGGTCAACGCAGTCTCCCTCTGAGCCGGGCCGAGGAGGGAGAGATCGGTCATTGGCGGCTGAGCGTAACGGCGGCACGAATCGGCTTGGTAGCCTCACCGCGATGTACCACGGCTTGTCACCCGCAGGGCAACGCCTACGACGAGCGCTTCGAGGCCGAGCCGGACTCGAAGGGTGAATGGCTACCCCGGAGGCAGACAGATCGACCTCACTGCATCAGCGGAACGGTGGATTGCGGGCGACCCCGACCCGAGCACCCGCGCCGAGCTTCAGGCAATCGTCGACGCCGGCGACGAGACCGAGCTCGAGGAGCGCATGGGAGCGACGCTGCGTTTCGGCACCGCAGGATTGCGGGGGAGGGTCGAGGCCGGATCAAACAGGATGAATCGCGCCACCGTGATTCGAGCGACGCGAGGGCTTGCCGATCACATCCTGGCATCGTCGCCGGCCGATCGAGGCCCGGTGGTGGTTGGGAGGGACGCTCGTCTGTCCTCGAGTGTCTTTATGGACGATGCCATCGCCGTGCTCGTCGCCGCCGGTCTCGACGTCAAGTACTTCGCTGATGCAATTCCGACACCCCTGGTGGCGTACGCGGCCAGGCACCTCGGAGCCATTGCCGCCGTCGTCGTCACGGCTAGTCACAACCCACCGGAGGACAACGGATACAAGGTCTACGCAGAGAACGCCGCGCAAATCGTTCCGCCGGCCGACCGGGAGATCTCCCAAGCGATCGAGACGGTTGGTCCCGCTGTCGATGTGCCCAGATCGCAGATCGTTGGAGACCACGTCACGCAGGTGCCGGAAACCTTGTTCGAGGATTATCTGATGGACCTGGCCGAGGCGCTCCCAACGGTGGGAGGTGATCGGTCGCTACGCATCGTCTACACCGCCATGCACGGCGTTGGCGGGCGCTACGTGCTCGCTGCGCTGGAGCGGTTCGGGTTCAAAGGCGTGCACCCGGTGGCAGCGCAGCTCGAGCCGGACGGGCGGTTTCCGACCCTGGCATTCCCCAATCCCGAAGAGCCGGGGGCGATGGACATGGCACACGAGCTGGCGGCTGCGATCGATGCCGACCTGGTTCTCGCCAGTGATCCGGATACCGATCGTCTCGCCGTCTCTCTGCCAGAGCCAGATGGCCACTACCGCCAGCTCACCGGCAACCAGGTGGGTGCCCTCTTGGCCGAGTTCATCCTCAACCATGCCGAGATCGAGGATCCGATCGTGCTCAACAGCATCGTGTCGTCTCCGCTGCTGGCCGCCATCGCTGCCGCGCATCGAGCCATTTACGACCAGACCCTTACCGGGTTCAAGTGGATCTGGAACGCCGCGCTCGACCTCGAGGCCGATGGTCGGGGCCACTTCGTGTTTGGCTACGAAGAAGCCCTCGGCTACTCGGTTGGCCCGGCTGTTCGTGACAAAGACGGGATCTCGGCGGCAGTGGCCTTCGCCACACTGGCCGCCGAGGCCAGTGCCAGCGGGGCAACGGTATGGGATCGCCTCGGCGACCTGTTCAGGCTCCATGGGGTGTGGGTCAGCACGCAGCGGGCGATCGTGCGACCGGGGGCCGACGGCGCCGAGGAGATCGCGGCGGCTATGGCGGGGCTGGCCACGGCAACCCCGGACACCCTCGGCGGCCTTCTGGTCATCGCAGTCACCGACTACCGCGAAGGGAAGGACCAACGGCCCCGCTACCTCGGAGAGACCCCCCTGGTGGCGTTCGATCTCGGCGCAGCCGGCAGGGCGCTGGTGCGCCCGTCAGGAACGGAGCCGAAGCTCAAGATCTACGTCGATCTCCGTGCAGATGCCGGTGACGATTGGCGGGCGACCGAGGAGCGAATCATCGAAACCGCAGCTGCGGTCGCGACCGATCTCGCCTCTTTCATGGGCTTCTAGGCCAGTCCCAAGTCCCAAGTCCCAAGCAAGAGACCTTGGTCCATGCGTCCTGCGTCTTGCGTCTTGCGACTCCTCCGATTCTCCCGAGTAGTGCCGTATCCGCGATAATCAGGGGTCACGGTTTGAAGGAGATCGGTACATGGACATCCAGGCCCTGCTGGGCGACGAGGCCGAGTCGCTGTTGACCTATGACGCCAAAGGGATCCCGAAGGAGGACCTGCACCTCCCCGGGCCAGACTTCGTCGACAGAATCTTCGCTCAGTCGGACCGTAACCCGCAGGTTCTTCGCAACCTCAACCTGTTGTTCAACAGCGGCAGGCTGGCCGGGACTGGATATCTGTCGATCCTGCCAGTCGATCAGGGCATCGAGCATTCGGCGGCGGCGTCGTTCGCCCCGAACCCGAAGTATTTCGACCCGGCCAACCTGCTCGAGCTCGCCCTGGCCGGGGAGACCAACGCCATTGCCACGACGCTCGGCGTCCTCGGGATGGTGTCGCGGAGCTATGCACACAAGATCCCGTTCATCGTCAAGCTCAACCACAACGAGCTGCTCACCTACCCCGCCAAGCACGATCAGACGATGTTCGCCTCGGCCGACCAGGCCTGGGATCTCGGAGCCGCCGGCGTCGGCGCCACGATTTACTTCGGCTCGGACCAAGCGATGCGCCAGCTGCAAGAGGTGTCCGACGCCTTCGCCCTCGCCCACCAGCTCGGGATGTTCACTGTGTTGTGGTGTTATGTGCGAAACCCCGGGTTCACCGTCGACGGTGTGAACTACGAATTGTCCGCTGACCTCACCGGCCAGGCCAACCACATGGGGGTCACGATCGAGGCCGACATCATCAAACAGAAGCAACCGGAGGTCAACGACGGTTACCGCGTCGTGGGGTTTGGCCGAACCAGCCCGCTCGTGTACGACGAGTTGACCAGCGACCACCCCATCGACCTCACCCGCTGGCAGGTCGCCAACACCTACATGGGTAGAGCCGGGCTCATCAACTCCGGTGGGGCCTCCACCGGCACCGGCGATCTCGGGCAAGCGGTGCGCACCGCGGTCATCAACAAGCGGGCGGGGGGAATGGGCCTGATCACCGGACGGAAGGCCTTCCAGCGCCCGATGGAGGAGGGGGTCGAGCTGCTCAACGCCGTACAGGATGTGTATCTCGACCAGTCGATCACGATCGCGTGACTGAGCCAGGAGGGGCCATGACACTCCCCGAAGCCGCCTCGGTTGCAGAGAACCCGTCCCAGGAACAGCTGAGAGCGTGGGTCCTCCAACACATGCCCAACATCACCGAGACCGAGTTCGGCAATATCAACTACAAGGCCGAGGTCAAGGCTCGTCTCGGCGGATCGACCTTCTTCGTTGACGACCACGAGCAACACAAGCCATCGATGAGCCGCGTCGAGTACGAGGATTGGGCCGCCAAACAGGACGCCTACATCGCCGACAAGGACATGGTGCTCATCGAGGGGTATATCGGTCCCGACGCGGCGTTCCGCACGGCCACCCGCCTGTACATGGAGCGGACCTCTTCGAATATCCCTGCGATGCAGCAGCAGCTGTACTTTCCGAAGGACGACGAGTGGGATCCCCGGTTTACCGTGATCTACACGCCGGGGATGCCGGCCCCTGGCAAGCCCGGCGACAAGATGATCGCCGTCGACCACGAGAACTACGTCACCAGGGTTTTCGGTTCCGACTACTTCGGCGAGTCCAAGATGGGCGGGCTCCGCATGTGGAACCACCTTGTGTACCAGCATGGCGGCCTGGCGCTTCATTCGGGGCTCAAGACGTTCCCGGACGTTGGCGGCAGGGAGAAGGTCGCTCTGATTCTCGGGCTGTCCGGGACCGGAAAGACCACCACCACCTTCCGCCAGCAGCTGGATTCGCTGCCGGTGCAAGATGACTTCGTTGCGCTTTTCCCTGGAGGCAAGGTGTACTCGTCGGAAAATGGCTGCTTCGCCAAGACCTATGGGTTGGATCCCGACGACGAGCCGACGATCTATGGCGGCACCACCCGGCCGGATGCGTGGCTGGAGAACACCCATGTCGATCCGGACGGAACTGTCGACTTCTTCAACGATTCTGATACCCGGAACGGCCGATCGACCTTCCCGCTGGCCGGTATTCGGCATAGGGATCCGATGGATCTGCCGCCAGCCGACTACATCCTGTTGCTGAATCGCAACGAGACCATCATCCCTGCGGTGGTGAAGCTCGAGCGCGAGCAGATCTGTGCCTACTTCATGCTCGGCGAGACCAAGGGCACCTCCGCGGGAGGCGCTGCCGAGGCTGGGAAGAACTTGCGTGTTCCCGGAACCAACCCATTCTTCTTCACCAACGACGCTCTGCAGGGAAACCGCCTTCTCGAACTGCTCGACACCATGCCCGACCTCGAGGTGTACGTCATGTCGACGGGTCGCGTTGGCGGCGCGGAGGACGAACCAGCGTCGAAGAAGGTGAAAATCAGCCACAGCTCGGCGGTGGTGCAGGCCATCGTCGAGGGGTCGATCAGGTGGAAGGAGGACCCGGACTTCGGGTACTTCGTCGCTGCCGAGGTTCCAGGTTTCGATGACCCCGAACTGCTGCAGCCCCGGCTCTTGTACGATCGTCTAGGACGCGGCGACGAGTACGACCTGTTGGTTGCTCAGCTCATAGAGGACCGGCGCGAGTATCTGAAGGGGTTCCCCGGCCTCGACCAATCGATTGTCGGGGCGCTGTGAGACCTTCGGGTTCTGAGTACCAACCGACAGGTGACCGGTCGTCTCTCGACAAACGTGGGGCGATTTTCCCGCTCTTGGCTACGGCCCGCTCGGGCCACGGCTCCGCAGGTGACGTTTTCGACACAGATCGGATCGCGCCCTATTTTGCGGAGCGCCTTTTTTTCCGCTCTTGCCGCTGCGCGGCGGGCCGCTTGGGCCACGGCTCCGCAGGTGATCTTTTCGACACAGACCGGATCGCGCCCTATTTTGCGGAGCCTCTGGGCGGATTCAGTGATTCCCGTTACGATGCTTAGCCTTCAAGCGGATCGCCGCGATGACCGATAAACCGTCCGTGACGAAAGGTTCACCGGATCTTCCGGAAGCTCTGGACAAACGCGAGTTCTCGATTACCCGCAAGGGATACGACAAGAAGGAAGTAAAGACCTTCCTGGCTGAGATCGAGGCCAACTTCCGTGAGCTGGAAAAGTGGGCGGAACAGACCAAGGCGCGCCTGGCCATCGCCGAGGCGGACGACTCCAAGAGTGAGGTCGACGAGGCCATGATCGCGGTCTTCGACGCCAAGGACCGTGTGCTCGAGCGAGCCAGGCTCCAGGCAGAGAAGATCGAAGCCGACGCTAGGGAGCGGGCCGCCGCCATCGAGTCCAGCGCCAAGGTTCCGGCCGATGTCGACGAGGCCGCAACCGCGCTCCTTGCCGACGCCGAACGTCGCGCCGCGGAGATCATCGCCGACGCGGATCGCAGAGCTGCCGAGGTGACTGCGGTGATCGCCGGCAGCGGGGACACCGCAGCACTGGTCACCGAGCGAGACCGTCTCGCCGGCGAGGTCACCCAGCTCACCAACGCGCTTGCCGCGGCGCAGGCCACACCTACCGAGCTGTCGGAGAACGTCGAGGGCCTACGCCACGAACGCGATGAGATCCTTGCCCAGATCGAAAAGGCCCGCGCCGACCAGGGAGTGGCCGCGGCTGGAGTCATCGCAGACGCACAGGAAGAGGCGCGCCGCATGATTGAAGCCGCCCAGACCACAACAGCCTCGGTCACCGAGGAATCGATCCTCGAAGCGGCAACGGCCGAGGCCGAGCGCTTGATCCAGGACGGGCGGGGAGAGGCCGCCGCGCTGGTGCAGAAGGCCACAAAGAATGTCGAGGAATCCGAAGCACTCAAGGCTGGTCTCTCCGAGCGCGTTGCCCTGCTCGATGCCCCTGAGGCGGCGGGAGCGAATCTGGCAGCGCAGCTGCAGGCCTCGGCGCAGACCCAGGCCGATGAAATCGTCGAGAGAGCTGAGGCCACCGCGGCCGGCGTTCGCGACGAGGCGAACCGGGCACGTGAGCAGGCCGACCGCGACCGGTTGGAGGCGGCGCGGAAGGAGTCAGCCGCCCGGCGCCAGGCGGATGAGCTGGTGGCGGACGCCGAAGAGCGGGTCCAGGCGGTCCTTGCCGGGATCAAAGAGCAAGGCGAGGAGGCCCGTCGCCAAGCTGAGGAGGATGCGGCCCACTACTCCGAGAAGCTGGGTGCCGATGCCGACACGGCACAGTCCAACGCCGAGAAGGTCGCAGCGGAGCGCAGCAAGGAGCTCGATCAGTTGGCAGCGGAGCTGAAACAGCGAGAAACCGATGTTGTTGCGGCTGAAGAGCGGACCGGCGCCGAGCTCGCCGAGGTCTCCGTCGAGGTCGATCGTCTCCAGGCCGAGGCAGAGCAGCTGAGGGCGCAGCTGGACGAGCCGCGCGCTGATCAAGTCCCAGTCGAAGTCGAGTCGCACGGCGATCGGGTCGACGATGCGACGGATGCGTCGGTGCGGGTCGCCGAAGCCCAGGCAGATGAGATCGTGGCCGACGCCCGCCGTCTTCATGACGAAGCCGAATCCACTCGTAACGCTGCAGGGGAGGAATCGGACAAGGCCAGGGATGAGGCGCTGTTGATTCGAGCCCAGGCCGACCGGGAGGCCGAAGCCACCCGCGGGGAGGCGGAAGCGATTCGAGAACGGGCGGATGTATACGTCGCCTCCACCGTGGAGGAGGCCAACAAGGCTCTCAACGCCATGGCGGGCGAGGTGGTCGAGCAGATCGAATACCGCCTGACCGAGGCAGCGGAAGCCGAGCAGCGTGCGGCGAAGGCGCTCACCGATGCCGAGTCATCGGTCGATGCTGCTGAAGAGCGTGAGGTGATCCTCGCCGGTGATGCCGCCAAAGCCGAGGAACGGATCGAAGCCGTCGACAACATCGTCAAGCAGGCAGAGGAAACGCTCAGCAACGCCTACGAGGAGGGTGAGCGGATGCGGTCCGACGTCGCCACCGAGTCGCAGCGCATGACCGAAGAGGCCGAGACCGAGGTGGAACTGATGCAGGCTGCCGCAGCCGAGGCCACCGCGATCGCAGAGCAGCAGAAGGCGGAGGCCGAAGAAACGCGCAAAGCCGCCGACCAAGACGCCGCGGAGCTTGAGGGACGGCGAGCCGAGGTGGACCGGATATCCACCGACCAGAAGGTTGCTTCTGACAAGCTGGCACAGCGCATCGTTGAGATGGAGGCCGCCGAACAGGAA
>JADFIY010000087.1 GCA_022566415.1 Acidobacteriota bacterium | reverse complement strand
AGCCTCCTCGTCGGTGCGTTGACCGTGACCGCTTGGTGGTCGTCCGGGAACCCGGCTCCGGTGGCCGCAAGCAAGCCCGGCGTTACCCGACGGCTTGGCCTAGGCGCCGGCGGGCTACTCGTGGTTGCCACGGCCGGGGCGCTCAACGCGCTTGCCGACACCCTGTATCCAGTCGATGGTTTCCTGTCCGGGGTGCGAGACGAGTTCGCCGCCGACGCACCCTGGCTGATCCAGGTCCGCGTCCTCCATCCGGTGCTGGCGATCCTGGTCGGGCTGGGCGTTGCCTACCTCACCGTCTCCCTAGGCGCTGGCAAGGGAAATGCGACGCAGCGGCTGGGACGAGCGGTGAGCTGGCTGGTACTCGCCCAGTTCGCCGTCGGCTTCGTCAACGTGGTACTGGCGACTCCGCTCGAGACCCAGGTCATCCACCTGGCCGTCGCCAACGCCATCTGGATCGCCTATGTGTTGTTCGCTGCCTCGCTGTTGGGCGAAACCGCGGCAGTGCTCGAGCCAAGCGCGAGCAGAACATGAGCGAGCGTGTCACCATCTCCGACCCGCGCGCCCGGGGAAGCAGCGCGACGCTGCGTGCTTATGTCGAGCTGACCAAACCGCGGATCATCGAGCTGTTGCTGACGACGACGTTTCCCCCGATGATCGTGGCCGCCGCGGGATGGCCCGGCTGGTGGCTGGCGGTTGCCACCCTGATCGGTGGGACGCTCTCGGCCGCAGGGGCGAACGCCATCAATCAGGTCCTCGACGCCGACATCGACAAGGTCATGCGGAGGACCAGGGGCAGACCGATCCCGACCCAGCGGGTCGAAGGGCGGCACGCCCTCATCTTCGGTGTCGCACTCGGCGTGCTGGGGTTTGCCTGGCTGTGGGCGACCACCAACGTGCTTGCTGCGTCGCTGTCGACCGCAGGGCTTCTCTTCTACGTGTTCCCCTACACGCTGTACCTCAAGCGGTCGACGACCCAGAACATCGTCATCGGCGGAGCCGCCGGTGGGGTGCCGGTGTTGGTCGGTTGGGCAGCGGTGACCGGATCCCTCGCCCTCCCAGCCTGGGTGATGTTTGCCATCGTGTTCTTCTGGACGCCTCCCCACTTCTGGGCACTGGCACTGCGCTACGAGGACGACTACCGGGCCGCCGCAGTCCCGATGCTCCCGGTCGTCGTCGGCCGGGTGACGACCTTGGACCACATTGCCTTGTACAGCGTGGTGACGGCCGGTGTCTCGCTGCTGCTGGCACCGTGGATGGGCTGGATCTACCTCTCCGCCGCCGTTGTGCTCGGAGCAGTCTTGATCACAGGCGCGATGCACCTCAGATCGCACCCGCAGGAGGCGATGCGGTACTTCACCGCAACCAATGTGTACCTTGCCGGTTTGTTCTTGGCGATCGCCGTCGACGCCATCGTCCTCTAGAGGCTCCGCAAATAGGGCGCGATCCGGTCTTTGTTGTAGCCGTTTGCGGAGCCGTGGCCGGAGCGGCCCGCCGGCGAAGCGGCAAGAGCGGGAAAAGTGGCGCTCCGCAAATAGGGCGCGATCCGGTCTTTGTTGTAGCCGTTTGCGGAGCCGTGGCCCGAGCGGCCCGCCGGCGAAGCGGCAAGAGCGGGAAAAGTGGCGCTCCGCAAATAGGGCGCGATCCGGTCTTTGTCGTAGCCGTTTGCGGAGCCGTGGCCCGAGTGGGCCGTAGCTAAGAGCGGGAAAAATGGCTCCACTTCTGTCGACACGACCGGTCACCTATCGGTGCGCGTTCTTGAAAAGGTGCTGAAGAATGACGTGTGCCACGGGTCGCTCGGCGACCGCCGGAGGATTCCGCAGCACCCCGTTAACCCGGTAGCCTCGACTGCGTGACCGACTCGGCCCAGCTTGTTGCTCTCATCGCCGCCACCGGCCTCATCGTCGCCGCGATGGCGGCCGTCGTATGGCGAGATCTCACCGGCGCGCAACGGCTCGTCGGTCGTCCCCGGTCCATCGTCGAGGCGCTCGTTCCGGCGGTGGGGGTGGCGATCCTTCTCGGCGCCGTTTGGATGTGGGCGTCATGATCGATACCGCGCCGATCCGGCCGGAAGAGAGCTTCGACGAGGGTCGAGTCGCCGCCTACCTGCTTGAAGAGCTCCCCGACCTCGTCGGTCGGGGACCGATCGAGTTTGCTCAGTTCCCCGGAGGCGCCGCCAACCTCACCTACCTCGCCAAGAGCCCACAGATCGAGCTCGTGTTGCGGCGCGCCCCGCTCGGCGGCGTCGCCCGCGGCGGCCACGACATGGAAAGAGAGCATCGGGTGCTGTCCCGGCTGTGGTCCGTGTACCCGCTGGCACCGAGGGCCTACCACTACTGCGCCGATCCCGAGGTGCTTGGCAAGGCGTTCTTCGTGATGGAACGCCGGCATGGTTACGTCATCCGCTCCGATTGGCCGAGCCGGATCGCCGACGATCCGACCGGCCGCCGCCGTGTCGCCGAGGGGCTGATCGACGGGCTCGCCGAGCTCCACCTCGTAGATCCCGACGAGGCCGATCTCGGCGACCTCGGCCACCCCGACGGATTCGTAAAGCGCCAGATCGCCGGCTGGTCGCAGCGCTGGGAGGCGGCCAAGACTCGCGAGGTTCCCGACATGGAGACGGCACGAGCGCTGTTGGAGGCAACGCTGCCCACCCCGCAAGCGGTGACCATTCTGCACAACGACTACAAGCTCGACAACACCATGGTCGACGACACCGGGGAGCTCGTTGCGGTGTTCGACTGGGACATGGCGACCAGGGGCGATCCCCTCGTCGACGTGGGGACGCTGCTCTCCTACTGGCCGGATCCGGAGTCGCCGACGTATCCGATCTTCGGCGAGCGCTCGGTGGCCCTGGCCCCCGAGCTGGCCAAGGAGGACGCCGCCGAGCGGTACAGCAGGACAACAGGGTTCGACCTCTCTTCGGTCGCGTACTACGAGGGCCTGGCCCTGTTCCGTATCGCCGTGATCATCGAACAAATCTACGCCCGATACGCCGCAGGCCAGACCACCGACGCCAGGTTCGCCAAATTCGAGCCCATCCCACGGCTGTTGGCGAAGGCGGCAGTTGCCATCCTCGGCGGTTGACGTCCGCTCAACTCACGGTACGATCCCAGCCATGACCGACCGTCTCCGCTACGCCTATTTTACCCGGCTCTCGACCCGGGTCGATGTGATGTAGCGGCAGGCCAAACAACCGACCACCACCCGACCCGGAGCCGAGGCTCCGGGTCTTGTGTCACCCGGGGCCTTGGGAACAGGAGGCCCCGATGAGTAAGCAACCGATCCTCAAGAGCCATCGCCGACCCGACATCGAGACCACGGTCGTCACCGTGCGTTCTGTCAAGTTCGGTGACGGCTCGTACCCGGTGCTTGCCGGTCCGGCTGCGGTCGAGAGCGATGACCAGATCAATGCGGCGGCCGACGCCGTCGCCGAGGCCGGAGGATCGGTATTACGAGCTGGCACCTTCATCGCAGGAGGCTCGCCGTACGAGTATCGGGGCGTCGGCCCAGACGCGGTGTGGATGCTGGAGCACGCAGGTCGCCGGGCGGGCCTGCCGGTGGCCACCGAGGTGCTCGAGCCTGCTCATGTCGAGGCCGCTGCCGAATACGTCGACATCCTCGAGGTCGGTCCCGACAATATGCAGAACTTCGTTCTGCTGCGTGAAGTCGGGTCAGCGCACCGCCCGGTGATCGTGCACCGCGGCCCGTCGGCGACGATCGACGAATGGCTGCTCGCCGCCGAGTATGTGCTCGACGCCGGCAATGAGCGGGTGGTGTTGTGCGAGCGGGGAAGTAGGGGGTTCGATCCACGCACCACCGACACAATCGACATCTCTGCCGTGCCAACGGTGCAGCGGCTCTCTCACCTGCCGGTCGTGGTCGACCCGGCACCGTCCGCAGGCGATCCCGATCTGCTGCCACCACTGGCGCTGGCGGCGCGGAGCGCCGGCGCCGACGGTCTGCTCGTGCCGGTCCATCCCGATCCCGCCAATGCACGAACAGGGAACGGGGCGCACCTCGACGCTGTGCAGTTTGCCGCCCTGATGGAGGCACTCGGCATCCCATCGCTTCGTGACGAGATCGACCGTATCGACCGTCAGCTGGTCAAGCTGCTCGCCAGACGGTTGAACAGCTCGGTCGAGATTGCGAGGATCAAAGCAGGTCGCGATCTCGACATTTATTCACCGGAGCGGGAGGCGGAGTTGATCGCAGAGACTCGCGACGATGCCGAGATGCTCGATATCGATCCCGACTATGCACAGGAGTTGATGGAGGTCGTTCTCCGTCACAGCAGGGCAGCCCAGCGGCGGGACCTAGGTATCGACGATGCCGATGACTAGGGCGTGCACCGATACGTGACAGGTCGTCTCGACAGAAGTGGAGCCATTTTTCCCGCTCTTGCCGCTTCGCGGGCGGGCCGCTCGGGCCACAGCTCCGCAAATGGCTACTCTGACAGAGACCGGATCGCAGCACTCTTTGCGGAGCGCCATTTTTCCCGCTCTTGCCACTTCGCGGCGGGCCGCTCCGGCCACGGCTCCGCAAATGGCTACTACAGAGACCGGGATCGCAGCACTATTTGCGGAGCCTATCGGTAGCCTCGACCCATGATGACCGTCGAGATCGGCGACGACGGGGTCGCCCGCTGCTGGTGGGGCACCTCTGCACCCGACTACACCGAGTATCACGATCGTGAGTGGGGCCACCCGATCGGCGACGACCGGATCCTCTTCGAGAAGGTCAGCCTCGAAGGCTTCCAATCCGGGCTGTCGTGGCTGACCATCCTGCGCAAAAGGGACAACTTCAGGAAGGCGTTCGCCAACTTCGATGCCGCCGCCGTCGCCGAGTTCACCGAGAAGGACATTGACCGACTGCTCGACGACGCCGGCATTGTGCGACACCGGGGCAAGATCGAGGCGACGATCAACAACGCCGCCAGGGTGCTCGAGGTCCAGGATGAGCTTGGTTCTTTCGCCGCACTGGTGTGGTCTTTCGAGCCCGCCGCGACCAAGCCACACCTCGAGCCCACCACCCCCGAATCCAAGGCGTTGGCCAAGGAGCTGAAACGGCGCGGGTTCTCTTTCGTTGGGCCAACCACCGCCTATGCATTCATGCAGGCGATGGGGTTGGTCAACGACCACCTCGAGGGATGCTTTGCGCGGGAAGAAGTGGAGAAGGAACGCGCGAAGTTCAAACGGCCTGTAGCAGTAGATCAGTAGATCAGTATCTGCCTTCGCTACTGATCTACTTCTTCGCTACTGAGCTACTTGGTGCCTGCGACTTGTTACTCCACCTCTGATCGGGCAGCCCTTCCCATCAGGCTCATGATGACATCGGGCGCTTCGGCCCCCTCGTAGAGCACGCGTCCGACCTGCTCGGCGATCGGCATCTCCACGCCATGGCGGTCGGCCAGGGCGAGAATCCCTTTGGTCGACTTGACGCCCTCGGCGACCATGTTCATCTCGACGACGATCTCGTCGACGGTCTTTCCCCGGCCAAGTGCATAACCAACCCGGTGATTGCGGCTCTGATCCGACAGGCAGGTGGCAACGAGATCCCCCATGCCGGCCAAACCAGCAAAGGTGGAGGCCTGTCCGCCCATCGCCACCCCGAGCCGGGTCATCTCGGCGAGGGCCCTGGTGATGAGCGTGGCCCTGGTGTTCATGCCAAACCCGAGACCGGCCGCCATACCGGTGGCGATCGCCATCACGTTCTTGGTGGCGCCTGCGGTCTCCGCACCGATCACGTCGGGGTTTGTGTACACGCGGAACGTCGAGCCACCGAACAGCTCCTGGAGTTGCAGCGCCACATCGTGGTCGGTGATGGCGATCACCGTCGCCGCCGGTTGGCCGGCGACGATCTCGCTGGCGAGGTTGGGGCCGGTGAGGACCCCGATCCGCTGCCGCTCGTGTTTGGGAAGGACGTCGGCTGTCACCTCGGTCATCCGCATCAGCGAGTCTTGTTCGATCCCCTTGGTCAACGACACGATCGGCGCACTTTCGGAGATCGCAACGGCGCCTGCAGATAGCACCGACCGATAACCGTGGGACGGGACGGCCATCACCACGACGTCGGCGCCGTCGAGCGTGCCGGGGAGATCGCTGGATGCCTTCAGATCGGCGGGGAGAGAGACTCCGGGGAGGTAGGCCGGGTTGTCCCCGGCATTGATTGTCGCCGCCAGGTCCGGGTTCCGCGCCCACAGCGTGGTGTCAGCCTTCGGCGCCAACATGGAAGCGACGGCCGTGCCCCACGAACCCGCTCCGACAACGGCGACCCGTATGGTTTCTCCGTCAGCCGGCATACTGTCTGAACCCGTCGGCAACGGCGCTGGGCAGCCGCACGGTCAATTCCGTTCCCGTTTCTCCGTGAGCTTCGTCCAGAACGTTGCCTGCCTCGTGGAGGGCTGCTACCAGGTCGCCACGCTCGTACGGGACGATCAGCCGCATGGTGACGGTTGACTTCTCGAGATCCTCGACGATGGCAATGCGAACGTCGTCGACACCATCTCCGGTGAGAGCAGACACCGCCACCGAGCCGTCATGGGTGGCGACCAGGCGATCGACGACGTTGGGCTCGGTGATGTCGGTCTTATTGAACACGATCAGCTCGGGGATATCGCCGGCCTCGATTTCGGCGAGCACCGTGTGCACGGCCTCGATCTGCCCGTCGGGGTCGGGGTCGGATGCATCGACCACGTGAACGAGAAGGTCGGCGTCTGCGACCTCCTCGAGGGTGGATCGGAAGGCTTCCACTACCTCATGGGGAAGCCGCCGCACGAACCCTACGGTGTCGGACATCAGCGCCCGGTAACCCTCAGGAAGATCGAGTTGACGGACGGTCGAATCGAGCGTGGCGAACAGCCGATCCTCGACGAGCACATCAGCGTCGGTCATCTGATTGAACAGCGTCGACTTCCCTGTGTTGGTGTAACCAACGAGCGATATCACCGGCAGGCCGGACTTTCTCCTCGCCTTGGTCCGGGTAGCACGCGACCGCCCAGCATCCTTCAGCTCGCGCTCGATTTTCGAAACGCGCTCCAGGATCCGCCGGCGGTCTGTCTCCAGCTTGGTCTCACCCGGTCCGCGGGTGCCAATGCCCGCACCGAGCCGTGACAGCTCTACGCCTTTGCCCCGAAGACGAGGCAGCCGGTAGCGGTGCTGGGCGAGCTCGACCTGGAGCATGCCCTCGTGGGTGTGCGCATGTTGGGCGAAGATGTCGAGAATGAGCGCCACCCGGTCGACTACGTCGGTCTCGAACGCCTGTTGCAAGTTGCGTTGTTGGGCCGGGGTCAGCTCGTTGTCGAAGACGACCACGTCGATGTCCAGCGCCCTGGACTCGGCGACGAGATCGGAGAGCTGGCCTTTCCCGATCAGGGTGGCTGCGTTGAAGCGATCCCGCTTCAGTAGAACCGATTCCACCGGCTCTGAGCCTGCGGTGTCGGTGAGCAACTCGAGCTCGGCGAGGCTCAGCTCACCGGCCGGCACATCCTGCTTGCCTGGCACGACGCCGATCAACAGGGCGCGCTGTCGCTCGACGGCGAAGTCGGTGACCGAGGCGGTCAGCCGGCGTCGCTGTCGGGCCAGACGCGAGTCGGATTGGTCGGTAATAAGAGTGATTATGGCGGAGGTGGGCGTTCAGTTGTTCGTGGCCAGACGGGTCTCAAGTCTCCGGTCGCAAGACGCAAGCCAGACAAGGGTTCTTCATGTGTCATGTGTCTTGTGTCTTGCGACTTGCGACTGGCCGGGTTCTGGCTGAAGACCGATGCTGAAGACCGATGATGCCCCACCCTCACCGTGCCGGTCAGGGCATAGCGGGCGTCGGACCGGTAAGTGATGAGGGGATGGTGCCTTGGGGCCCGAGCTGCGGCTGTAAGCCTCGTCTTGAGATACTCGGATCGCTATCTTGCGCCGATCCGGTGGGCGACGGTGACGTGGTCGTTTCGCCCAAGCCCCGGGTTGCCGAGTAATGGAGCGGTTCAATCACAGATGATATGGACACGGCGGCGGGACCCCCCTCGGTCGACGATGGGGGCGGAGGCAGCGGTGTAGCCGCTTGGCTCCCATGGATCCTGCTTGGCGCGCTCGGTGTGATCACCGTCTGGGTGTTGGTCCTCAACGCCGGAGACGACGAGGCGGCGCCGGAGACGACCACCACGGCGGCGCCGACGACAACCCAGGCCACGACGACGACGGTGGCGGATACGACGACGACGTCGGAGGGACCCACCTCTCCTCCTGGTGAGGCGCTCAAGCTGTCGAGCCTGATGCCGCTTGCCGGGGCGCTTGGCAGCTTCGGCGGGTCGATGCAGAACGCGATC
Organism: Acidobacteriota bacterium; assembly: GCA_022566415.1. Taxonomy (GTDB): domain Bacteria; phylum Actinomycetota; class Acidimicrobiia; order Spongiisociales; family UBA5794; genus JACZST01. The sequence continues at coordinate 1,389 of JADFIY010000087.1, read as the reverse complement.
CAGCTCGCTGTTGATGAGGCAAACGCCGCAGGTGGTGTCAACGATGCCCAAGTCGAGCACCTGGCTCGTGACACGCAGACCGATCCGAGCATCGCTCAGGATGCCGCGGCCGAGGTGATCGCAGCAGGCACCCAGGGGATGGTTGGTGCCGCCGGCTCGGATCAATCGCTCGCCATACTCGACCTGGTCACGGGAAGCCCGGTGATGATGCTGTCGCCCTCGAACACCAGCCCGCAGTTTTCCGTGGTCGATGACCCGGACAACTTCTACGGGCGCACGACGCCTTCGGATTCGTTGCAGGCCTTGGTCCTGTCGGCGCTGATCGATGGCAAGGGCGTCACGTCGATCGACCTCATCTTCCGTGCCGACTCCTATGGAGAGGGGCTTTCGGGGGCTCTTGCCGAGGACTTCGTTGCGACGTATGGCGGCACCGTCGGTGAGACGATCTCATATGCGACGGATCAGACGAACTTCGACGCCGAGATCACCCAGCTCGCTGGGAGCGACTCGGAAGCGATCGTCTGCATTTGCTTCACAGGAGAAGGGTTGACGATCTTCCGGAACGCGTTCGCCGAAGGGCTGCTGGAAAAACCCTGGTTTGGCGGCGACGGCATTTGGCTGCCGAGCTTTGCCGCCGATGTGTTTCCGGATGATCCGACCATCCTCACCGGCGTGCTCGAAGGGACGGCACCGGCACCCGGCGACGGCCCTGCGTTCGCCGCATTTGCTAGCAGCTACAACGCCGCATACGGCGGCGACCCGGGTCCGTTTGCGGCCAACAGTTACGACGCTGCCTGGCTGCTGATCCTGGCTGCTGAGGCGAGTGACGGCACTCCGGCCGGCATCAAGTCCGTGGTGTTCGATATCTCTCGGCCTCCAGGAACGCCGTGCGGTCCCCTGGAGTGTCTCGAGCTGATCCGCACCGGTCAGGACACCGACTATGTCGGTGCCACCGGCGACATCAACTTCGACGACATCGGTGACGTCATCACTCCCTACCTGTTATGGAAGATCAACGACAACGGTGTCGGCGAGGCATACGACACCGCTCAGTAACGGTTCCACGGCTGGGCTTGGTAAGTTGTGGACCACGAGGTGATCTGCATGCAGAGAACGGTTGCAGGCATTGTCGGCGAGAAGGGAAGCGACGTCTTCTTCGTCGTGCCGGGGGACACCGTTTACCACGCCCTCGAGGTGATGGCCGAGAAGAACATCGGATCCGTGCTCGTGTTCGACGATGGGGCGCTGGTCGGCATCCTGTCCGAGCGCGACTACGCCCGCAAGGTGATCCTGGTCGACCGCGGCTCCAAAGAGACTGCGGTCGCCGACATCATGACAACCAAGCTGATCACGGTCGAACCGGCGACTACCGTGACCGCCTGCATGGAG
>JADFIY010000267.1 GCA_022566415.1 Acidobacteriota bacterium | reverse complement strand
TCACCATCAACCCCAACCAACGACGCCAACCCCTCCACAACCGACCAGGAAGACCAACCCCATGACCACCACCACCTGTCAGGGAAGACCCGCGACACCTGTACGGGATGTCCCGCGCCACTACAGGTAGATATATCGCCCTGGGAGCCCTGGGTTCGTTGTCGCGGGATCCTGGGCCGGTGCGGGTGGCATCGGAGTGGGGGGGTGTCGTGCTACGGTGGCCCCGACAGCACGACCTTTAAGCCAGTCCAGTGAGGCCGGCAAGGGAGGAGCGACAATGCACGACGCCTATAGCGGCGGCGAACCCACCGGGCTCGTCGACCGCTTCTTTGTTGTCCGATCATGACGCGTCAAGTGATGGATCCCGGTGATGTCGACCGGGCGCTGACGCGGATGGCTCACGAGATCCTGGAAAGGAATCGGGGAGCCGCCGACCTGCTTCTCGTCGGCATCCACACCCGCGGTGTCCCATTGGCCGAACGGCTGGCGACGACCGTCGAGCGCATCGAAGGCAAGTGGACTCCGTGGGGCAGCCTCGACATCGGCCTGTACCGCGACGATCTCGACGCCAGACCGAAGACCGAGCTTGGCAAGACCGAGGTGCCGGAAGCCGTCGATGGAGCCACCGTCGTGCTGGTCGATGATGTCCTCTATACGGGGAGGACGATCCGGGCCGCCCTCGACGCCTTGGCCGACCTTGGCAGGCCAGCGCGCGTGCAACTGGCCGTCCTCGTCGACCGCGGCCACCGTGAACTTCCCATCCGGCCCGATTATGTCGGGAAGAACCTGCCGACCGCCCGCGACGAACGGGTCACGGTGCACGTCGCCGAGATCGACGGTGCCGACGGGGTGGAGATCGAACCTGGAGGTACACCATGAACCACTTCCTCTCGACAGAGGACACCACCCGTGAGGAGCTGACCGAGTTGCTCGACGATGCCGACTCTTTCGTTGAGGTGCTTGATCGGCCCATACCCAAGGTGCCGGCGCTTCGCGGCAAGACCGTGGCGACGATGTTCTTCGAGCCATCGACACGGACCAAACTCTCCTTCGAGAAGGCGGCCAAGGCGCTGAGCGCAGACATCATGTCGTTCTCGCCGAGTACCTCCTCGCTGTCCAAGGGGGAGAGCCTCAAGGACACCGTGCTCACCGTCCAAGCCATGGGTACCGATGCCATGGTGGTCCGCCACCAGGCAACCGGCGCTCCGTGGCGGGTGGCCGAGTGGGTGGACCAGCCGGTCCTGAATGCCGGCGACGGCGCCCATCAACACCCGACACAAGCCCTGCTCGACGCCCTGACTATTCGGCAGCGGTTCGGGACCCTCGACGGGCTCCGCATCGGCATCGTCGGTGATATCAGGCATTCGCGCGTAGCGCGCTCTGACGTGTTTGCCTTCAACACGCTTGGCGCCGAGGTCACCATGGTGGCGCCAAAGACCTTGCTTCCTACCCAGACCGATGGATGGCCGGCAAAAGCGTCGGAAGATCTCGATGAGGTGCTGACCGAGCTCGATGTCGTCTACCTGTTGCGGGTCCAAGCCGAACGCGGTGGCGCCTCGGTGTTTCCTTCCCTTTCCGAGTACACGACGCGCTACGGGATGACCGTGCAGCGGTTTTCCCGACTCAAGCCGGACACCGTGGTGCTCCACCCCGGCCCGATGAATCGGGGGGTCGAGATTGCAGCCGAAGTCGCAGACGACGACCGCAGCCTCATCCTCGAACAGGTTGCTAACGGAGTCGCCGTGCGAATGGCGGTCCTATTTCGCTTGCTTGGAGGTGAGCACGATGAGTGATCTCGTGCTCACAGGAGGCAGTGTCCTCACCGAGGACGGTGTGGTCGAATCCGACGTCCTCATCAGCGATGGAACGATCGTCGAGATCGGGATCAATCTCGCGGCGGACACGATGATCGAGTGTGACGGGGCATGGGTGGGCCCCGGGTTCGTCGATCTCCACACCCACCTGCGCGAACCAGGGGAGGAGTGGAAGGAAGACATCTCGTCCGGGTCGGCGGCAGCCGCCGCCGGCGGTTATACGGCGATCGTTGCCATGCCGAACACCGATCCGGCCGTCGACGCCGGCCATCTCGCAAGGTTCA
>JADFIY010000086.1 GCA_022566415.1 Acidobacteriota bacterium | reverse complement strand
TCTCGACAGAAGTGGAGCCAGTTTTTCCGCTCTTGCCGCTTCGCGGCGGGCCGCTCGGGCCACGGCTCCGCAAATAGCCTCGCCGACAAAGACCCGACCGCGGCCTATTGCGGAGCCTCTCAGCGGGTGGGGATCCGGATCAGACCGCCCTTGTTCTCATCGAGCGAACCCAGGCCGCGTTCCCTGGCGATGGCGATGAGCAGCTCCCCACCGGCTCCGCCGGCGATCAACTCATCGGCCCTGGCCATGATGGCCGCGTTGAAGCCTTCCTCGGTGCAATGTACCTCCTGCGCTCGCAACGCCATCGCGCGCACGTCGTGATCGAAGTTGGGGAGCGCTTCGGCGAGCCCCGCCGGTTCGACGTCGCCGGCCGCATCGAGGGTCCGCTGCAGGAAGGCAATGGCTGAGCCCGCCCCAGCCGAACAGCCGGCGAATCCCTGGAAGGTTGTGGTTGCGGTGGCACTCGACCCGCATGCGGTCAGCAGTGCCGCTACCACTACAGCGGCCCCGATAGTGACCCGTGCCCTACCGAGACACGGCATCCGATCAGGACCCGTCCGATGCTGCGTCGGTGATGGACCGCTCAAACTCGTCGGCCTCACTCAGGCCCACCACCCGATTCACCTCGTCGAAGGTGGCCATCTGGTCCAGCCTGCCGATCGTGGTGCCGGTGCTGCGCAGCTCATCGAGCGTTTCCCGCGCGGCCCGCGTCACCGTGCGGGTCACGCTGCCTGGGAACAGAATGAGCGTGAAGCCGAGGTCGCCGAGCTCCTGGGCGGACAGCAGCGGCGTCCTTCCCCACTCGACCATGTTTGCCACCAAGGGCCAATCCCCAAGCTCACCGGCAACCATCGCCAGCTCGTCCCGACTCGACGGAGCCTCCACGAAGAGCAGGTCGGCGCCGGCCTCGCCATACGTTCGCGCACGGACGATGGCGTTCTCGATGCCCTCAACGGCCGCAGCGTCGGTGCGGGCAATGATCACGATCCCGTCGTCTCCGGATCGAGCTCGGCGGGCAGCCACAACACGTTCCACCATTTCATCTGCGGAAACTACCTCCTTGCCTTCGAAGTGCCCACACCGCTTCGGGAACTGTTGGTCCTCGATCTGGATGGCGGCGACCCCGGCCCGTTCGTATGCCGCCACGGTGCGGGCGACGTTGTGGACCCCGCCGTATCCGGTGTCGCCGTCTGCGATCACCGGAACGTCGACTACCTCGCAGATCCGTTCCGCAACCATCACCATCTCGCTCATCGTCACCAAACCCAGATCGGGCTGACCGAGCAGGGCGTTGGCCACGCCTGCTCCAGTCAGATAGACGGCATCGAAGCCGGCCTCCTCGATCAGTCTGGCAAACAGCGCATTGAATGCACCCGGTGCCACCACAGGAGCGTCAGCGCTGAGCAGTGCGCGCAGCCGAGCCGGTGTTCCACTCATCTGTGGTCCGCCTCGATCTCCCGCCTCATGAAACCGACAAGCCCGCCCGCGTCCAGGATCGACGCGATCTCCTTTGGCAGCGGCACGGCCTCCAGCACAACTCCGGTGTCGACCACGGTCACCTTTCCGTCGAGCAAATCGATTCGAACCCGCTGGCCCTCTTCGATGACACTTGCACCGGGACATTCGACGGGGGCGAGACCAGAGTTGATACAGTTTCTGAAGTAGATGCGAGCGAATGATTCGGCAACGATCGCCCGGATCCCGATGGCCAGCATGGCCTTGACCGCCACATCGCGGCTCGACCCTGTACCGAAGTTGGATCCGGCCACGATGATGTCGCCGGGTTCGACCAGGTCGGCGAACCCCGGGCGTATCCCTTCCATTACGTGGCGAGCGATCTCCGGAACGTCTCCAATGAGATAACGGCCGGGGACGATGACGTCGGTGTCGACGTCATCCCCAAACTTCCAGACCCTCCCTTCGATGATCGTCATGCCGGCACCACCATCAGCATGCGAGGATCGACGATCTCCCCCGCCACCGCAGCGGCCGCCACCGAGTAGGCGGAGCCGAGATACACCTGCGAGTCGGGGCTCCCCATCCGGCCGCGAGCGTTGCGGCTCGTTGTCGAGATGCACACCTCGCCGGGGCCGAGCACCCCGCTCCCGATACCGGGGCATGCCCCACATCCCGTGGACAAGATGTGTGCCCCCGCTTCCATGAGCGTCGCCGCCGTGCCGTCGCCTATCGCCTGCTCCCATGCGCCGCGTGATGCCGGCGCCACCTGGAGGAGCACACCGGGAGCGACCGAACGCCCGCGCAGTACCTCGGCGGCCATAACCAGGTCGGAATGTTTGGCACCGGTGCAGGCGCCGATGTAGGCGCGGCCCACCGGAACGCCGGAGATTTCGGAGGCGGGAACCACATCGTCGTGACGGTGCGGTCGGGCAATGACAGGCTCGACAGCCGTGGCGTCGTAGCGCCAGGTCTCGGCGTAGGTGGCGTCTTGGTCGGAGACTGGCCCTGGTTCGACATCGACTCCGCGCTCGGCGAGGTAGGAGACGGTGACGTCGTCGGCGGGGATGATCCCGGTCTTGGCACCGATTTCGGCGCACATGTTGGTGAGCACGCTGCGTTCTTGTATCCCCATGCCGGCGATGGCCGGCCCGCCGAACTCGAGGACGCGGTACAGGCCACCGGACATGCCGTGATCGCCGATGATGGTCAGGATGAGGTCCTTTGCAGTCACGCCGACCGCAAGGGCACCATCGATCTCGACACGGATCGTGTGAGGAACCCGCAGCCAGGTACGGCCGGTCGCCACGACACCAAACAGGTCGGTACTCCCCATCCCAAGGGCCAGACAGCCAAGCACGCCGCCGGTGCAGGTGTGTGAGTCTCCCCCGACGTACAGCATGCCCGGCCGCAGATAGGCCTTCTCCACCATGAGCGTGTGAGCAATTCCCTGTGCCTCGTGGAACCGGGTGACGCCGAATTCCTTGGCAAATGCCCTGGTCGTTTGCAGGATCTCGGCGGCGCCGACGTCCTGGGCGGGAACGTAATGGTCGGAGACCATGACCAGGCGATCGGGGTCCAGCACCCTGACACCAAGTTCGGTGAGCATGGGCCAGATGCGGCGAGGGCCGCCGGAGTCGTGGATCATGGCGATGTCCACGTCGACCCACAACACCTCGTCCGGCTCCACCGTGTCTCGATGGGCGGCCCTGGCAATGATCTTTTGCGCAACGGTCTGACCCATGGCTTCAGCCTCCACTGGACGCTGCAACCTGGCGGCGCAGATACCGGCCCCGGCCAGGCTTCCCGAGCAGCTTGCCGTCCTGGGCGATGATCTCGCCCCGAGAAATGGTCATCACAGGCCAACCGCGAAACGTCATCCCCTCGAAGATCGAAAAATCGGAGTGTGCTGCGGTGGCGTCGTCGGTGACGGTGTGCTCGGCTTCGAGGTCGACGATGACGAGGTCGGCGTCCGAACCCTCGGCGATGGTGCCCTTTGCCGGGTACAGGCCGAAGATCCTCGCCGGATTCTCCGCCATGATCTGGGCGATCCGGCCCAGGGGGAGCCGGCGACGGTGGTAGCCCCCATCGAGCAGGGTTGGGACGATGAGCCCCACCCCGTCGAACCCGGGTTTGATTGACCAGAACTCGCCGTCACCCATCTTCGTTTTGTGCAGGATCGGGTTGGAGTCGCTGCCAACGGTATCGAGCCGACCGTCGCCGAGCGCTTCCCACAGCGCGTCCTGGTCGCGTTGCGTACGCACCGGCGGGCTCACCGTGGCCTTCAGCCCGGCGTCGGAGTCGACGGTGTGCATCAGGTAATGCGGGCACGTCTCTCCGATGAGTTTCGGGTTGTCTGCCCAGTCGAGCGCCAGCGCCTCCATGGTGAGGGCTGCGCTCAGATGCACGAGATAGGTGGTGACGCCGGTCATCCTGGCCAGGAGCATCATGGAGAGCACGCTGTCGGTCTCGGTGAAGTCGGGGGCCAACTGCTCATAGAACCGCAGCGAAGGATCCATCTCGTCCTCGATGCGGAGGCGGGCCTCGTTCTTGAGCTCCTGGTTCTCGCAATGCACGTTGAGCACCATGTGCTCGGGGTCGATGTCCCGCATTGCCAACATCACAGACCACACCCAGCCGTTGTCGATAGAGCGATCGCTGTCGAAGACCGCCTTCTCCCTGCCCTTCCAAGCCAGGTTGATCTTGTACGACGTGATCCCGAATCGGTGCGTGGTCTCCGCCAGCTCGCCGAGATGCGGTTCGGTGAGGAGCTGAAGGTGGAACGCCGAGTCGATGTAGGCGCCGCCCTCGTAGGTCTCGATGTACGTGGGTACGAGGTCGAGATAGGAGCCGGTGTCCTTGAAATAGTTGACCAGCGTGGTGACACCTCCAAGGGCGGCAAGGCCGGTACCGGGCTCGGTGTCGATGGCCAGATCTTGATATCCGCCGAGGTGGATGTGCGGGTCGATGGCTCCTGGGAACACGTGGAGACCCGAGGCGTCGATCCGCTCATCGGCTGGCACCGCGGTGCCAGCAGGATAGATGGCGGTCACCTTTTCGTCGTCGATCGCCAACTCGGCGAGCCGGGGCTCCTCACCGGGCACGACCACGGTGCCGTTGACGATGGCGAGATCAACCATTAGACGATCCCGCGGTTGTTAGGTAGTCGGCAGCCGACGCCGCGTCGATGACGTCGGTGTACTTCATCCACAGGTCGAGCAGCGCCACCTGGTGCGAGGCACCGATACGGTCGGCGACGGCATCGGCGACCACAGCGACCTTGTAGCCGCGGGTGACGGCGTCGACGGCGGTGGCGCGAACGCAACCACTCGTCGACACGCCTGTGATCACCAAGGTGTCGGCACCGAGACCCACCAGGTAGGTGGGCAGCGGTGTCCCGTAGAAGGCGCTCGCATAACTCTTGTCGAGGACGAAGTCACCCTCCAACGGTGCGATCTCGTCGACGATGCGGCTGCCTTCCGACCCGTCCAGCGTCGCCTTCTTGTCCCAGGTCGATTTGTCGGCAAAGGAATCGAACCGCATCGTCCGTTTCTGCACGTTGCGTGTGTACAGGACCGGCACATCTACCCCCCTTGCGACATCCAGCAATTTGGCAATGGTGCGGATGGCGGCCCAGGCTCCGTCGCCTCCCCCGGCGGGCCAGCGGTCCTGCTGCTGGTCAACCGGCTCGTCGGCTCCGATGTAGTTGTACTGGCAGTCGATCACCAGCAGGAGCGGCGATTCCCCGAGGCCGCGGGCCTTGCCGTAACCGGCATTGGCGATCACGCGACGATCCCGGTCGGTGAGCACGTCGCTCCACATCGTGGTGACGTCGGAGGACGTTTGACGCGGATCAGCCATCATCCGGCCCGGCTTCAGGGTCAGTCGCCACCCGTTCGCTAAAGAGGTCCGAGCCACCGAAGCCCGCTTCCTCGCCAGCGCCGGCGGTGGACTCGTCGTCTTCGGCCATGGGAGCCCGGTCGAGCACGGCGTGGAGGAACGCCCGCGTTCGCGGGTTCTGGGGGGCGGTCAATACGTCACGAGCCTGACCCTGTTCGACGATGACGCCGTGGTCGATGAACAACACGCGGTCGGCAACGTCGGCGGCGAAGCTCATCTCGTGGGTTACGACCAGCATCGTCATTCCCTGTTGGGCCAGCCGCTTCATCACCATCAGGATCTCACCGGCCAGCTCTGGATCCACCGCAGACGTCACCTCGTCGAAGAGCATCAACGCGGGCTCCATCGCCAGCGCGCGGGCAATGGCAACCCGTTGTTGTTGCCCACCGGAGAGCTGGAGCGGGTAGGCGTCCGCCTTGTGCCCGAGGCCGACCGAGTCGAGCAGCTCGCGGGCACGTGCATTGGCGTCTTCCTTGCTCATGCCTCTCACCGATTTCGGCGCCTCGGTGATGTTGTCCAGCGCCGTCATGTGAGGAAAGAGGTTGAAACGTTGGAACACCATGCCGACCTGCTCACGGATCTCGCGAACGTCACCCCGCTCGGCAAACCGCATCGTACCGTCGCCCAACTCTTCGCACACGACTCGGCCGTCCACCTCGACCCGGCCGCCCGTGGGGCGCTCCAGCAGATTGATGCAACGCAATATCGTTGTCTTGCCGGAACCGGACGGGCCGATGATGGCCACCACTTCGCCCCGTTCCACCTCGAAGTCGACCCCCTTCAATACCTCGTTGTCGCCGAAGGACTTCCTCAACCCAGTCACTTGCACGAGTGCATTCATCGCTACACCTTCAGGCTGACGGCGCGCTCCACTGCCACCGACACGATAAGGAGCACGGAGGTCATGGCGAGGTAGATCATTCCGAGCACGAAGATCGGCTCGACGAACTTGAAGTTGTTGCTGAAGATCCGCTGGGTGAGCAACGCCATCTCCGGGACCGTCACCAGCGTGGCCAGCGAGGTCTGCTTGAGCAAGGTGATGGCGTTACCGGTGAAGGGAGGAACCATGATCCGCAGTCCTTGAGGAAAGATGATCCGACGCATGTAATGCGCCTTCGTCATCCCAAGGGCCTCTGAGGCCTCAGATTGCCCGGGATCGACGGCGATGATCCCGGATCGGATGACCTCGGCCTGATAGGCCGCCGTCCACAAGCTGAACCCGAGGATGGCGGCGAGGAACGGACTCAGCAGGATGCCCAGCTCTGGCAGAGCGAAAAAGGCGAAGAAGAGGAGGATGAGCAGCGGGATCCCGCGGAACAGCCAACCGAACCCGATGGCAAACCACTGCAGCGGCTTCGCCGCCGACAGTCGCATCAGCGCCAGAGCGAGCGCCCCCGCGGTTCCGATGACCAGTGCCCAGGCGAACATGGAAACGGTGGCTCCCGCCCCCTTCCAGATCAGGGGCACCGATTCCCATACCACGTCCCAATCCACCGTCCACCTCCTTTCAGGTCTTCAGCGCAAACCGTCGTTCCAACACCTCCTGGACCACGACGATCACGGTGGTGAGGAACACGTAGAGCACGGCGGCCGCGGTGAACAGCTCGATGGGCCGGGTCGTCGAATTCGACAGCTGCCTGGTGATGCCGGTGAGCTCGACGATGCCGATGGCGACGGCGACCGAGGTGACCTTGAGCACCAGGATCGAGTTCGACATGTAGGTGGGGATGATCACCCGGATGCTTTGCGGGAGGATGACCCGGCGCATGTAATGCCGCTTGGTCATTGCCAGGGCTTCCGACGCCTCCGACTGACCGGGGTCGACCGACATGATCCCGGCCCGGATGATCTCAGCGATATAGGCCGCTGCGCTGAAGCCAAGCCCGAGGCTGCCGGCTTGAACCGAGGTCAGTCCCATCCGACGGCCCACGACAAAGAAAGCGAAAAACAGGATCACCAGCACAGGGATGCCACGGAATACCCATATGTAGAACAGGGAAGACCAGCGCGCCAGGCGAAAGCGCGACATTCGCATCAACGCCAAAACGAGGCCAAGGACCGTACCCAACAGCGACGAGAAGAAGAACAGGACCAGCGTCAGGCGCGTTCCCAGCAGGAGCAGGTCGAATGTCCGGCCAACTATGCCCCAATCCCATTCCATCGGCTAGCACCTCACTCGGTAACACCGTACCCGACGGGGAGGGGGAGTCTCCCGCAAAGAGACCCTCCCCCCGTCGCGTGCCTGGTGCTCAGCAGTCGCCACCGGGCATGGTCGTGTAGGGCTCTGCGGCGTTGATGCCGTCGGGGACGGCGATGCAACGGTCGAACCACTTGGTTTGCAGGCGCGCCACGGTGCCGTCGGCGAGCATCTCGTTGATGACCACGTCAATGGCGTCGCGCTTGGCCTCATTACCCGTCTGATAGGTGAACGACAGCGGATGCGCCAGAATCGTCGGTCCGGCGACACTCAGATCGTCGTTCTGCACCGACACGAACCCGGCAACCAACGTGTCCTGGACCAGCAGGTCGACACGACCCTGCCGCAACCCGGTCAACGCCTCGGCGGCACCCTGGAAGCCCAGATACTCGTCGTAGCCAAGGTCGGCCTCGTTGTCGAGAACGAACTTCTCCTGGCTGCTGCCCTGGATGCCACCGATCTTCAACCCGGCCACATCGTCAAAGCCGGCCGAACCCTCGTTTTCGGTGAGGACCTGGGCGATGATCCCCGTCGACGTCATCGGACGGGAAAACACAAACCCGGCCTCCTGGCGAGCCTCGTTCGGCCAGATCCCCGAATCGGCAATGTCATACAAACCGGACGCCAAGCCCTCCAACTCGGCAACGAAGTCCACCGTCGGCAGCTCCAACTCCAAACCCAGCCGAGTCGCCACCTCGGCGGCGAGATCGATCGTGTAACCCTCGTTGACGCCTTCCTCGTTGATCAACGTGAACGGCGGGAAGTTCCCCGTCGTCACCACGATCAACTTCCCATCCTCGACAAGACCCGGCACCTCCATGACCTCCGCGGTCGTCGTAGTCGCTGCTGCGGCGGTCGTCGTAGTCGCTGCTGCGGCGGTCGTCGTAGTCGCAGCCGCTTGAGCGGTTGTGGTCGTGTCGTCGCTGCTGCCGCAGGCCGCTGCCACCAGCGCCAGCGCCAGCAACAGTACGGCCAGGGTCGGCCAGTGTTTGCCCGTCATCGTGCCCTCCATGTTGAGCTATCTCGTGCCTCGTCGGGAGCCATGCTGGACCCGGTCGCCGGCACGCTGTTGGCGATTCCGCTGAGCGGAACGCCGTCCCGGTCCAGCATAGCGAGGCCTCCCGGCCGCCATCGGTGGACGACCTCACGGGATGGCGGTGCGCTGGCCGGCATCGAGTAGCAACGTCCCGCCGGCCAGCGCCCGGGCCTCGGGATCGAGCAGCGTCATCACCGCCCATGCCACTTCGTCGACGGTGACGACATGTCCGATCGGGGATCGAGCTCTGAACTCGTCCATCACCGCGGCTTCCGAGACACTCCGCGCCACCGCAGCGTCGGCCAGTAGCGTCTCGAGCCGAGGGGTCCAGACCGGTCCTGGGGCGACGACGTGGCAGGTAACGCCCCGTTCACCGAGCGACCGACTGAGCTGGCGGATCAGGTTGACGAGAGCGGCGTTGGCCACACCGGCTGTCGCTGCTTCCGGGATGGGGTCATAGGCCAGGTTGCCGCCGAGCACGATGATCCTGGAGTCGTCGATGAGCTTGTCGTCCACGGCGCGGACCAAACGCAGCGTGCCGTTGACCTTGACGTCGACGGCGGCGAGCACGGCCTCCGCCGTCACCTCATCGACGTGCCCTCCCATGGGGGCTGCAGCAGCGTTTATGGCAGCGCGACAGGGTCCCGACAGAGCGTCCCGGATGAGCCGCACGCTGGCATCATCAGCAATGTCGGCGACACAGACCTCGAAGCGATCCAGTCCCTCTCCAACTGCATCGAGCGCCTGGCGGGTACGCCCGACGGCGAGCACACCGAGGCCGCGGTCGGCGAGACGTTCCACGATGCGGGAACCGATGGCGCCGCTCGCCCCGACCACCACCGCCCATTCCGCTGCTGTTGCGGTCATCTTCCTCCTCCTACATCGGCATCGACGCCGAGGTCGTTCCATACCCGGTGTGTGGCGATCAACCCATCGACGAGCTCGAATCGATCGATGAAGCGCACCGACGCGAAGCGCCGGCCGGTCAAATCCTCGCCCTCGAGCTCTCCGAAGACGTAGACGATGACCACCCCCTCGTCCTCGAGCACGTCAAACCCATCGAACACTTTCCGCACATGGCGATACCGGCCCGACGCCGCCGCTACCTGTTCATTGAGATCCGCAAAACGACGCCCTCCCGGAAAGACGATCTCCACA
>JADFIY010000266.1 GCA_022566415.1 Acidobacteriota bacterium | reverse complement strand
CTCTGGATGGGTCCCGTCTATGAATTCCTGGGGTTCACCGTCGGTTTCATCCAGGAAGGAATGGCGCGCGAGCAGCGACGGCAGGCCTATGGCTGCGACGTGACCTATCTGACCGCCAAAGAAGCCGGCTTTGATTTCCTTCGCGACCGTCTCAGTCTTGCGCCCGCCGATCTGGTGCAGCGGCCTTTCCGGTACGCATTGGTGGACGAGGCCGATTCAATTCTGATCGACGAGGCCCGGGTCCCACTCGTCATCGCCGGCCATACCGGCGGGGAGCTTCACGACCCGGCCTTCCTGTCCGCGATCGTGTCTGCGCTGAAGCCGGGGATCGATTATGACACCGACGAGTACGCTCGCAACGCACACCTGACCGAAGAGGGTCTGGAACGCGTCGAGGCGACCCTCGGGGGCGACGACCTCTATACGGCCGAGAACGCGGAACTGGTGGCGGAACTGAACAACGCGCTACACGCCCGAGCGCTGCTGGTACGCGACGTGGACTACATCGTGCGCGACGGCAAGGTGGAGCTCGTGGATGAGCTCACTGGGCGGGTCGCCGAAAAGCGGCACTGGCCCGATGGGCTGCAAGCCGCGGTCGAGGCGAAGGAGCAGGTCCGACCCCAACCGGAGGGGAGCGTGCTCGGATCGCTCACGTTCCAGCACCTGATGGGGCACTATCCCCACATTTCCGGGATGACGGCCACGGCCCGATCCTCCGCTGAGGAATTACGCCAGTTCTACGGACTGTCCATCGCCTCCATCCCTACCCACCGGCCCTGCGTACGCCACGATCATCCCGACCGGCTCTTCACCCACCAGGAAGCCAAACGGGATGCGCTGGTCGCCGAGATCGACACGCTCCATACCGCCGGGCGTCCGGTGTTGGTCGGCACGGCCAGCGTGGCCGAGTCGGAGCGATTGGCGGCTGATCTTGAGCGGGCACGGATCCCCTGCCAGGTGCTCAACGCGAAGAACGATGAACACGAAGCCACGGTCATCGCCGAAGCCGGGAAGCTGGGCGCCGTCACGATTTCCACCAACATGGCCGGACGAGGCACCGACATCCGGCTGGGTGGCTCGTCCGAGCGTGAGCGCGACGCGGTGGTCGCTCTCGGAGGCCTCTACGTCATCGGCACCAACCGGCACGAGAGCCGGCGCATCGATGACCAACTTCGAGGGCGAGCCGGTCGACAGGGTGATCCGGGTGAGAGCCGGTTCTTCATCAGTCTGGAAGATCCGCTCCTGGAGCGTTTTGGCGTCAACCGGTTGATCCCCAAACGGCTCCTGCCCGAGAGGCAGCCCGATCCGCTCCACTCGAAGGTGATCCGCAGGGAGGTGTCACGCACCCAACGGATCGTCGAGGGCCAGAACTTCGACCTGCGCCGCCAAACCGCAGAGTACAACGACATGATCGAGAAGCAGCGCCACCATGTTCACGACTGGCGCGACGCGATTCTGGACGGGAGTGCTGAAGTCTCGCTGCTAGCCGACAGGTGCCCCGAGCGTCACGCTGAGCTGCGAGCGTCCCATGGCGACGAGCGAGTGGAAAAAATCGAGCGTGAGATCATGCTGCGGATCATCGATCGCTGCTGGTCGGACCACCTGTCAGAGGTTGCCGAGATCCGCCGCGGGATTCACCTCGTGCGGCTGGGCGGTGAAAGGCCGGTGGACGAGTTCCACAAGCTCACGTTCGAGGCGTTCGAAGCGCTGCTCGAGCGCATCGAGGATGACATCGTACGAGCCTACGAGACCATCGAGATCTCGGCCGACGGCGTGGATTGGGAGCAGGCTGGTCTCCTGAGGCCCGCATCAACCTGGACTTATGTGATCGATGACACCCGGTTCGACAACGACGGTTTGCGGATCATCATGCAGCAACCGGCCACGGGCGCCCTCGCCGTGGTGCTGCCCACCGGGCCGTTCCTCATTGCGTGGGGCCTATGGGAGCGCTGGAAGCGAAAGTTCCGCAGAAACGCTGGATAGTCCTTCTCCATGGGGACCAGCCGCTATCCCCGCATGACCCGCTCGTGTAGTGCCTCGACCGACCTCCAGGCGGACTGGATGGCACCCTCGATCCACGCCGGTTGCGAGCTGGTGCCCGCCGAACCCATGTAGATCCGGCCGTCTGCCTGCCTGACCT
>JADFIY010000265.1 GCA_022566415.1 Acidobacteriota bacterium | reverse complement strand
CGCCCCGGTTCCCTCGCCGCCGGGATCACCAATCCCGAGGCAGGAGACGTGCTGTTCATCGACGAGATCCATCGGTTGCCCCGCCAGGTCGAGGAGGTGCTGTACCCGGCGATGGAGGACTTCCAGCTCGACATCGTCGTTGGCAAGGGCCCGGCTGCGCGATCGATCAAGATCGACTTGCCGCCGTTCACCCTCATCGGGGCAACAACCCGGGTGGGGAGGGTTGCCCCGCCGCTTCGCGACCGGTTCGGCTATCTGGCCAGGATCGACTACTACGGCGCCGAAGACCTCGGCGCCATCGTGAACCGGTCGGCAGCCATCCTCAAAGTCGACATCACCACCGCCGGTGCGGAAACCATCGCCGGTCGCAGCCGTGGCACGCCGCGGGTCGCCAACCGACTGCTGCGCCGGGTGCGTGATTACGCCGCTGTTCGCGCAGACGGGCGGGTCGACGAGGTCGTTGCCGACCAGGCGCTGGAAGTGTTCGAGGTCGATACGGTTGGTTTGGACAAGGTCGATCGAGCAATTCTCGAGGCCGTTGTAACCAAGTTCGGAGGCGGACCGGTCGGCCTGTCGACGCTCGCCATCGCCGTAGGGGAGGATCCGGAGACGGTGGAAGACGCCTATGAGCCCTACCTACTCCAGGAAGGCTATCTCCAGCGCACCCCGCGTGGGCGGGTGGCGACCGAAAGGGCGTACGTCCATCTCGGAGTTGATCGTGATGGTTCGGCGCAGGGAAAGCTGCTGGACTGAGTCCTCAGTCCACAGTCTTCAGTCATCAGCCAGAATCGGTTCGAACCGTCTTCTGGAGATTGAAGGCTGAGGGCTGACGACTGATGACTCTGCTCGCCTCTGACTTCGACTACGACCTGCCCAAAGCGGCAATCGCGCAGCAGGCCATCGAACCGCGGGACGCGGCCCGCCTCCTGGTCGCATCCACCCTCGATGACCTGACGTTTACCGACCTGCCGTCCCTGCTCGATCCTGGTGACGTGATCGTCGTCAACGAGACCCGCGTCCGGGCCGCCCGGTTGCGTGCCACCAAGCCGACAGGTGGCGTGGTGGAGGTTCTGCTCACAAAACGCCGCGACGAAGCGACCTGGGACGCCCTGGTCAGGCCGGCGAGAAGGATCCGGGTTGGCCAGACGATGGCGGCGGGCCCGCTGTCGATCACCGTGCTCACCGACCCCGATCGCGGGGTGGTGGTAGTGGGGATCACCGGGGACGGTGACGCCGACGATCTCTTGCCGACGATTGGGGAAGTTCCGCTTCCTCCCTATTTCCACGGCCGGCTCGACGACGACGAACGCTACCAAACGATGTTTTCCAAGACCATGGGTTCGGCGGCGGCCCCCACCGCGGGGCTGCACTTCACGGCAAGGGTCGTCGCTGCCCTCGCCGATCGGGGAGTTCAGATTGTCCGCGTCGACCTCGAGGTTGGACTCGACACCTTCCGCCCCATGGACGATGGCCCGATCGAGGGGCATCGGATGCATCGAGAGCGATATCGGGTTTCCGAGGCGACGGCGACAACCATCGCCAATGCCCGCCATCGAGGCAATCGCGTGGTTGCGATCGGCACCACCGTTGTCAGGACCCTGGAGACGGCAGCAAGCGAGGAGGGAAAGGTCCACCCTGGTTCTGGCGAGTCTGGCCTGTTCATCAAACCCGGCTATGCCTTCCGCGCCATCGACGCTGCGGTGACCAACTTCCATGCCCCGCGAACTACCTTGCTGGTGTTGATCGCTGCGGTCCTCGGTGAGCGGTGGCGGGTCGTTTACGACCATGCGCTGGCCTCGGAGTACCGGTTCCTGTCGTTCGGGGATGCGATGTTCATCGAGGTGTCCAGATGAGCGCAGTGACCTGGCATCTTGCTGCGACCGATGGGTCCGCCCGCAGCGGTGTGATTTCGACTCCCCACGGCAAGGTGGACACTCCGGGCTTCATGCCGGTCGGCACCCGGGGCACGGTGAAAACCGTCGATGTCGAGGATCTCCGGTCGGTAGGTGCCCAGATTCTGCTGGCGAACACCTATCACCTCATGCTGCGGCCCGGCGAGCGCGTGGTCGCCGACCTCGGCGAGCTGCATGGGTTCATGGGGTGGGATGGTCCGATCCTGACCGACAGTGGTGGGTTTCAGGTGCTATCGCT
>JADFIY010000085.1 GCA_022566415.1 Acidobacteriota bacterium | reverse complement strand
CCCGCACCCAGGCCGACGGTGACTTTTCGGCGGTTGTCCTGCCGGGCTCGGTGGGAACTGCCATCGGTGTCGGTGGCACGTTCACCAGCCTGGCCACGCTGGCGATGGATCTTCCGAGAGATGCCCGGGTGCATGGGACTCGTCTTCCGAGCGAAGACGTGACGACGCTGGTTGGTGTTCTCGCCGGGATGACCATCGCTGAAACCGAGAAGCTGAGCGCCCTCGACCCGGCCAGGGCGCCTGTGATACTCGGCGGCGCCATCGTGGTTGAGCGGGCCATGGTGGTCGCAGGGCTCGATGCCATTGCCGTCACCGAGCATGACCTGCTCGACGGGATCGTCCTGTCGATTTCCGATCGCTAGAGGCGCACCGAGTCGCGCCTATGTTGCGGAGCCAGCAATATTTCCCGCTCTTGCCGCTTCGCGGCGGGCCGCTCGGGCCACGGCTCCGCAAATGGCCTCTCAACAAAGACCGACATCGCGGATTATTGCGGAGCCAGCAATGTTTCCCGCTCTTGCCGCTTCGCGGCGGGCCGCTCGGGCCACGGCTCCGCAAATGGCCTCTCAACAAAGACCGACATCGCGGATTATTGCGGAGCCTCTTAGTTGTCCTTGCCGGTCGAGATGTGGTCTGCCATGTGGGCAGGCACTTCCTGATAGTGGTCGTGCGTGGTCTTGAAGTGACCCCACCCCTGGGTGATGGAGCGCAGATCGATGGCGTAGTTGAGGATTTCCGACGTTGGCACAAGGGCGGTGATCATCTGCTGGCCATTTCCCGCGGTCTCGCTTCCTTGGAGTTGGCCACGCCGGCCGGAGAGATCTCCCATGACATCTCCCTGGTAGTCCGATGGCACCGTGACCTCGATCTTCGATACCGGCTCCAGCAGGATCGGTCCTGCCTGTTCCATCGCCGTCCGCAACGCCAGCCGACCGGCCTGTCTGAAGCTCATCTCGGACGAATCCACCGAGTGGTACTTGCCGTCGACGAGGCTCACCTTGACGTCGACCACGGGAAAGCCTCGGACTCCCCCCTCGGCCATCGTCTCTGCGATACCCTTCTCGACAGCGGGGATGAACTGGCGTGGGATCGACCCACCCTTGATCTCGTCGCTGAACTCGAATCCCTCGCCGCGTGCGGTTGGGGCGAGCTTGATCGAGGCGACTCCGTACTGACCATGACCGCCGGTCTGCTTTTTGTACTTGCCTTCGGCCGCTGTTGATCGGGTCACCGTCTCGCGGTACGGCACCCTGACCGGTTCGGTGACGACGCCGACGCCGAACTTGCGCTCAAGGCGTTCGATGGTGATGAGCAGGTGGGTCTCTCCCATGCCCTTGAGCAGGGTCTGGTTGGTCTCCGCGTTCAGCTCGAGCTCGAGCGAAGGGTCCTCGGCGAGGAGCCTGCGTAAGGCAGTGCCGAGCTTGTCGTCGTCGGCCTGGGTCTTTGCGACGAGGGCGGTGGCGAGCACCGGGCTCGGGCGCTCTATGTTTGGCAGCCGCACCGGCTTGTGCTTCGGGGCGAGGGTGTCTCCGGTTGCGGTGTGGGTGAGTTTCGCCACCGCGACGATGTCCCCGGCGGGCGCGGCGTCGACAAGCTCGGTTTCCTTGCCGGTCATCGTCGCCAGCTTTGCCAACCTTTCGTCGGTACCGGTCCGGCTGTTGGTGAGGGTGAGGTCGGGTTTCAACGTGCCGGAGCGCACCCGCAGCAGCGAGATCTGCCCGACGTAAGGGTCGGCGATGGTATTGAAGACGAAGACGAGCGGATCTCCAGAAGCGTCGGACTCGATCTCGATCAGCTCATCGCCGACCTCCACCATGATCGGGGGTCGGTCGGTCGGTGCCGGGCCTAGCTCGACGATGAAATCGGCGAGGCGATCCACCGCGATCGGGCCCAACGCCGCGCCGCAGACCACGGGGAATACGGTCGCATCTGCGATCCCGATCGCCATCGTGTTTTCGAGCTCGTCGGTCGAGGGAACGTCACCGTCGAGATAGCGCTCCAGCATCTCATCGTCTGCCACCACGATCCCTTCCACGAGGTTGTCGTGGACTTCATGCTCACGGTCGGCCATCTCCTCGGGAATCTCACCTTCTTCTGCCTGCCCAGAGTCATAGATGTATGCCTTGTCCCTGAACAGGTCGGCGACCCCGTGAAACTCGGCATGCTCGCCGATCGGGAGCTCGATCGGGGCGATCCCTGCGCCGAACCGGTCGCGGAGCTGGGTCAAGGTGCGGTCGTACGACGAGCGCTCCTTGTCGAGCTTGTTGATGAAAACCATCCGCGGCAGCCGGTTCTCCTCGGCAATCCTCCAGGCGTATTCCGTCTGCACTTCGACTCCGTCGACTGCGTCAACCACAAACACGGCGAGATCGGCCACGCGCATCGCGGCGTGCACATCTCCGACGAAGTCGGCGTAGCCCGGCGTGTCGATCAAGTTGATCTTGTGCCCGCGCCACTCGAAGGGGGCAAGGGCAAGACCGAGGGACATGCCGCGAGCATGCTCTTCGGGGTCGAAGTCGGTGACGGTGGTGCCGTCCTCGACGGTCCCGAGACGCTTGATGGTGCCGGCGCGGTACAGCAGGGCTTCGGCAAGGGTCGTTTTGCCGGCACCGGAGTGCCCTACCAGGGCGACATTGCGGATTTTTTCGGGGGGGAGCACCTTCACTACCCAGCCTCCAGGATTGTTATCGGGGGCATCCAGCCTACAGGTTGCCTCTCAGGGGTTCTTCGGGGATAGCTACGATCGCAAACGGAGCCCGGGTGGCGAAATCGGTAGACGCTGCGGTCTTAAACACCGCTGCCCTTCGGGGCGTGGGGGTTCGAGTCCCTCCCCGGGCACTTTTTGAGTTTTCAAGAACGCAAGAAGAGTCCTCAGTCTTCAGCCTTCAGCAAGGCAAGAAGTTCTCTCCGGGTTCGACTCCTACTGATGACTGATGACTGATGACTCTCAGGAGGCGGCAGCCACGCCGAGCAGTTTGTCCTTCTCGCGCTGGAACTCATCCTCTGTCAGGACGCCGTCGTCGCGCAGCCCCGCAAGCTTGGTGAGCTGATCGGCGAGGTCGGGCGAGGGCGCGGAGCCGGCGGGGCCATCCGACGGGTACATGACGACGAAGTAGGTGATCATCCCAACGATCGGCACAAGCACGATGGCGATTGCCCACAACGCCTTGGCCAGACCGGATATCTCTGGGTTCCCGAATAGGTCGATGAGCGCGAACACCCACAGCAGAAGCAGTGGGATAAAGATCAGTAGTGTCCAGAACGTGCTCCAAAACGAATCCATGGGAACGGCTCCCTCGCTGTTTGAGGCTCCTGCCCGCGATTGTAGGCGTCTCCTCAATCCCTCCGGTATCGTGCCGATAGGAATGTTGGGACGCTGAGGGACTATGTCTGAGCACGCGGATGCGGAGGCGGATGCCGCCGCACGACGAGAACCGACGACTCCGTCGGACATACCGGATCGGCCGGCCGGCCGCTATGTGCTGGCACTCGTCCTCATTGCCGTCTTTGCGGTTCTCTCGACCCTGATCACCTCTGGTGCCCTCGGTCGCCAAAAGGAAGGCGCTGCGGTCCTGGAGCAGGGGTTCAGCCAGGGCAACCGGTCCGGTCAGGTGGCGCGGCTGACTGCCAGCGCAGCTGCCGGCACCGGCGATTCCGCGGCCATCACCGTGGCCATGAATGAGATCGTCGCCGTGCACGTCGCCTTCCAGGACGGCGAGCCGGTCACCGTGGCCGGCCGAACGATCGAGCTGCCGGCGCTCGGCGAAACCGAAGTGCAGCCTGCGCTCAGCGTTGCAACGCGAGAGCTCGGAGGCCTCGTCGAAACGACCGAAGCGGTGGTCTTCACCATCGATGCTGGGGGTGTCCCCAGTGCCGAACAGGTCCTTGCCGTTGCCACCGCAGCCGATGTCTACAGCAAGGCGATGGCGGGGGTGGTGGAGGCACATGGGAAGGCTTCCGCCGAGCGAGTTCGGGCCCTCCAGCAGACCGAGTACTTCCTACTCGCTGCCACCATCATCCTGCTCGCCCTCGAAGCGCTGTTCCTGTTCCGTCCCGCGGCCAAGAGCGTGCGCGCCAGCTGGGAAGAAAGCTCGGAAGCCCACGCCTTCGAGCGAGAGCTCGACCAGCAACGCCTCAACTTCCTGGCCCGCTACGACCCCCTCACCGGCCTGATCAACCGCACCCTGTTTGCCGACCGCCTCGAAAACGCGGTGGCGGGCGCTCGCCGTGATGGAAGTGTCGTTGCCCTGATGTTTCTCGACATCGACGGATTCAAGGAGGTCAATGACCGGCACGGGCACCAGGTCGGCGACGCACTGCTGCGCCAGGTTGCCGAGCGTCTGGTCGGAACCGTTCGCGAATCCGACACCGTGGCTCGGCTTGGTGGTGACGAGTTCACCGTCATTCTCGAGGGCGGGCGGCGCGTCGAAGACGCCGGCCAGGTCGCAACCAACGTCCTGAAGGCGCTCGCCGAACCGTATCGGGTGGGCCGCGAGGACATCACGATCACGTCGTCGATCGGCGTCGCCGCGTTTCCGCTCGACGGTGAGACCGCAGCCGAGCTGCTCAAGGGCGCCGACATCGCTATGTACAGCGCCAAGGCTGACGGCCGCAACACCTACCAGTTCTATACCACCGAGCTCAAGGAACGGACCATCAAGCGTCTGGCCCTGCTCGACGGTCTACGGAGAGCTCTCAACAGCGACGAGGAACTGTTCCTCGTTTACCAGCCCAAGGTCGATGTCGTCAATCGGGAAGTCATCGGTGTCGAGGCGCTGTTGCGTTGGACGCATCCGCAGTTCGGCCCGGTCCCGACCGGTGAGTTCATCACGCTCGCCGAAGAAACAGACTTAGTGGTTCCCCTAGGCCAGTGGGTCGCCGACAGGGCCTGTGTTCAGATGCGACAGTGGATCGACGCCGGCCTGCAGCCGATGAGAATGTCGGTGAACGTGTCGGCGCGACAATTCAGGGCGGGGAATCTGGTTGAGACCATCGTTGCCGCGTTGGCATCGGCACGACTCAGCCCGGACTACCTCGACGTGGAGTTGACCGAGGGCACCTTGGTCACCGACCTTGGTGAGACGCGAGGCGCACTGGAGCGGCTGCGCGAGCTCGGAGTGACGATCAGCCTCGACGATTTCGGCACCGGCTACTCGTCGCTCGGCTATCTGACCAGCCTCCCGATCGACACCCTGAAGATCGATCGGTCGTTCGTGGTCGACGGGCTCGCCGACAGCGATGGCATTGCGGTGTCGTCGGCAATCATCGGTCTCGCCAAGACGCTTGGCATGGAGGTGCTCGCCGAGGGCGTCGATAGCGAGAAGCAGTTGGCCGACCTCATTGAGCTCGGGTGCAACAACATCCAGGGTTTCCTGATCTCGAAGCCGTTGCCCGCAACCGAGGTGATGTCGTTTGTCACCGACTTCCAGCTGCATGGTCACCGGCGGGAGCCCGCCCCGCAGTCTGCCGAGGCGTAGCCCCCACTCCACCTAGCCTTGCCCCTCATGATTCTTGTTCGTGACCTCGCAATCGACGCCGGTGCGCGCCGGCTGATCTCCGCCGTGTCCTTCTCGGTTCAGGCGGGGGACAA
Source organism: Acidobacteriota bacterium (assembly GCA_022566415.1). GTDB lineage: Bacteria > Actinomycetota > Acidimicrobiia > Spongiisociales > UBA5794 > JACZST01. The sequence goes on along the minus strand of JADFIY010000085.1, from coordinate 4,452 downwards.
GACCGGACTGGTGGGTCCGAACGGCGCAGGAAAAACCACCCTGCTCAGGGTGCTTGCCGGTCTACGGCGTCCTGCGTCCGGGTCAATTGTCAGTAACGGCGTCGTCGGTTACCTGTCCCAAGAGGCCGCCCTCGACGAGCTGACCGATCCAGACGGCACCGCGCTGGAGCGAGTCCTCCAGGCGCGAGACATCGGCGCGTTGGAGCGTCGCATGGAGGAGACTCGAGCCGAGATGGAGGATGAGGTCGGGGAGGGTCGCGATCGCTTGATCCGTCGATTCAGTCGGCTCGAGGATGAGTTCACCGCTCGCGGCGGCTACGTTGCCAAGGCGGAGGCGAAACAGTTCGCCCATTCTCTGGGCATCGGCGCCGACGAGCTCGACCAGCCGGTCGCGACCATGTCGGGCGGGCAACGCCGCCGCGTCGAACTGGCCAGGATCCTGTTCGCAGAGACCACCACCCTGCTTCTCGATGAACCGACCAACCACCTCGATCTCGATGCGAAGGCGTGGCTGATGACATACCTGGCTGAGTATTCCGGCGGCCTTCTCCTCGTGTCTCACGACCTCGCCCTGCTCGACGAGTCGATCACATCGGTCCTCGCCGTCGACGGCGGGCGCATCGAGCCCTACCGCGGCAACTACACGTACTACCTCACCGAACGGGAGCGCCGTCGCCAGCAGCGCCTACGCGAGCGCAAACATCAGGACGAGAAGATCGCAAGACTCGAGGAGGGCATTAGGCGGTTCAAGGGCTCATCGGAGAAGATGGCCAAGCGGGCGCGGACCTGGGAGACCCGGGTTCGCAAACTCGAGGACCAATTGGTAGCCGTCGAGCGGAGAGGTAGGTCTGTCTCGGTGCGATTCCCCCAGCCCGAGACTTCGGGGAGGACACCGCTTCGCGCCGCCGGTCTGGCTAAGGCTTTTGGCGACAATGTGGTTTTTGTTGATGTCGACGTCGATGTCGACCGCGGCGAACGGATGCTCGTCATGGGCCTCAACGGTGCAGGAAAGACGACGCTGCTTCGGATCCTTGCCGGCATCGATCGACCCGACCTGGGCTCGGTTGAGCTCGGGCATCGGGCGTCGCTTGGCTACTACGCACAGGAGCACGAGGACATAAGGAGCGAGGTTTCGGTGCTCGAGCTGATGCGAATGGTGTCTACGGTCCCTGACCAAGACTTGCGCACCATCCTCGGACATTTCCTTCTGGCGGACAAGGTCGACCAGGATGCCGGCACGCTATCGGGTGGGGAGAAGACGAAGCTGGCGCTGGCCAGGCTGGTGGTTGGTCGGCACAATGTGCTGCTTCTCGACGAGCCGACCAACAACCTCGACCCGCAGGCCAAGGAAGCGTTGTTACAGGCGCTCGGCCAATATCAGGGGACGCTCATTCTGGTCAGCCACGACACAACGTTCGTCGGTGCCCTGGCCCCGGATCGCGTCATCCTGATGCCAGACGGCGACCATGCGTATTTCGATGACTCGATGCTGGAGCTCGTTGCACTGGCGTGAGCTGCCAGCGATGCGCTGGCAGCTCGGTATTACGTATTACGTATCACGTATGACGAACACCAACTTGGGACTGCGTGGTACGTAATACGTACTACGTAATACGTGATACGGACCACTGCGTAGCAGTGGTCATCTGATCGCTTCCTCGGCGGTATCGACGGTGATCTCGCCGCCTGGCAGCCGGCCGACGGAGATCGTCGATCGATGGTGTTCGCTGGTGAAGGTCACCGTGAGCTGGAAGTCGGCGTCGAATTGGAAGGCAACTGCATAACCAGGGCGCGGTGTCGCCCATAGGATCTGAGGATCCCCGACCGTGGTGATGCTCGCCGAACCCCCGCTGACGTGGGTCACCTTCGGCGGCGTGGTCGGTAGGTCGAAGTCGGGGCTCCCCGGCTCGGCAACGCCTGCGGGTACTCCTCCTGGGCCGGCCGGGTGTTCAGACCCGCTTGCGCCGGCGGTGTCGCGGCCATCCCCCTCACCGGTGACCCCTTCGTCGGCCTGCGAGCCGCCGGAGGCTTGGCGTACGCTCGAGGCGAGGGCCGCCACCGTTTCGTCGACAGGGAGGGCCGCGACCTCGGATGCGTTGAGCGGGCGGATCGGCCGGTCGAAGACCTGTCCACCAGCAACGCTGACTGCACCCGAGGCCACCACTCCTGCACCGACGGCTGCAACAATCCAGCCAGCGACCAGGAGGAGTCTCTGCCGCATTGCCGCCATCGTGCTCCGCACTTCCTTTTCCCCGCTCTAATGTACTGTTAAGGCTTTGCTAAGGATCGAGATGGCAGCCGTCGTCATAATCGAGGACGAACAGCGGATCCGCGAACTCGCCGCCAAGGCGTTGGCCGCACGCGGACACGAAGTGCACACATCGGCGACGGCGATGGACGGGCTTCAGACCGTGATCGGCTTGTCGCCGGATCTCGTCATCCTCGATCTCGGTCTTCCGGATCTCGACGGCATGGAGTTGCTCAAGATGATCAGGGCGGTGAGCGACGTCCCTGTGATCGTCGCCACCGCAAGAGGGGAGGAATCCGACATCGTGCTCAGCCTCAATGCCGGCGCCGATGACCATTTGGTGAAGCCCTTCTCGGTCGAGCAACTCGAGGCACGGGTGCGGGCGGTTCTCAGGCGAGCCAGCGTCGCCCCGCGAGGTACGCCGGTAACGATCGGAGGTCTGGTGATAGACGGAGCGGCGCGAGAAGCATCGCTGGACGGGGAGGTGCTCGAGCTGAGCCCAAAGGAGTTCGATCTCCTTCGTTATCTCGCTGAGCACACCGGCGAGGTGATCTCCAAGCGCCGCTTGCTCGCCGAAGTATGGCGCCAGCCCTACGGGGGGAGCGAGAAGACCGTCGATGTGCATCTGTCGTGGCTGAGACGAAAGCTTGGTGAATCGGCAGCGGACAGTCGATACCTGCAGACCGTCCGCGGGGTAGGTATCAAGATCGTCGAGCCGGCATGAGGAAACGACTCGCTCTCCTTTCGCTGGCGATCACGTCGATCGTGGTCATCGCCTTTCTCGTGCCCCTTGGCATCCTCGTCAAGAATCAAGCACAGAACCGCGCCTTGACCCGGGCTGAGTTTTTCGCCCAATCGATCGCCACCGGCCTCGGCGTGGCCGGCTCGGTCGGCGGCGCACCTGCAGTCGACCCGGAGCTGGCTGAGGCGGTGCTCGGCGCCTTCTCCGATCCACCCGGCACGTCGGTGGTATTCGCCAACGGCATCATCGTCGGTGAGCCGTTCGACCCTTCGTTCAATCTCGATCAGGCAATGGCGGGAGCCGCGCTCATCGCCACCATCCCCGGTGGCGCCGAGGTGCTGGTTCCGCTCGTCTCGACCGACCCGAGGATCGGCGGCACCATCGTCGTGCGTAGCTTTGTCTCGAGCGACGAGATGTCGGAGGGTGTCTCGATCGCCTGGGGAATGCTCATCGCACTCGGTGTCGCTCTGACCGCCATCGCCGTCGCCGCTGCCGACCGGTTGGGACGCTCGATCGTCAAGCCGGTGACCGAGCTCTCCGCCGCTGCCCGCCGGATGGGCGAGGGCGACCTAGAAACGCGGGTCGAGCCCGAGGGACCTGAGGAGATCGCCGAGGTGGGGGAGGCGTTCAATTTCCTGGCACGGCGTCTCGAGGAGCTGCTCGAGACAGAGCGTGAATCGGTGGCCGACCTCTCGCACCGATTGCGCACCCCGCTCACCGCGTTGCGCCTCCAGGTGGAAACGGCCACAGACGGCGACGATTTGGTGAGTCTGCTCGCCGACGTCGAGCGGATGGAGGCAGCGGTGAATGTGATGATCGAAGAAGCGCGCAGCCCGTCGCGCTCCTCCGACAAGGCCGCAAAGGCGGATCTCGGCGCCGTTGTCGATCACCGTGCAGCGTTTTGGCAAGTGCTCGCCGACGAGCAAGGCCGGCCGACCTCCGTGGTCACCGAGCCCGGAGATCATCAAGTGCTGGTGTCTGCGGACGCACTGGGGGCGGTGGTCGACGTGCTCATCGGGAACGTGTTCACCCATACCGACGAAGGGGTCGGCTACATGATCCGGGTGCGAACAACCGAAGACGGCCATTCCGAGCTGATCGTCGAAGACGCCGGCCGGGGTTTCACCGGCTCCGGTGCGCTCAGGCGTGGGCACAGCTCGTCGGGTTCCACCGGGCTCGGGCTCGACATCGTTGCTCGAACCGCCGAACGGTCAGGCGGCACCGTCCGTCTTGGCGAGTCGAGCGACGGCGGAGCACGCGTCGAGGTTGTGTTCGGCAAGCCCGAGCAGATCGGCGCACAATTCCAACAAGCACAGCGACAGAAGCAAATAGCGCAACAAGCTACACAGTTGGGTCAATTCTCAGGTAAAGCCTTAGAAGGCGATAAGGCGGCATTAGGTCAGATAGCGGCTATTGATCCTCAGAAGGCCAGCCAAATACAATCATTTTTAGCGAATCAGTC
>JADFIY010000264.1 GCA_022566415.1 Acidobacteriota bacterium | reverse complement strand
GCCCTCAAGGTGGCCGACGACGGTGTCGTGCTCGAGAGCGGAGAGCTCGTCGTCTCCGGCACGGCCGCCGAGTTGGTCGACAATGACGAGTTGGAGGAGCTCTACATGGGGGCCGCGTCCGCTACGTCCGAGCAGCGGGCCGCGTCCAATACGTCAGAGCAGGGAGCCCGACATGACGTCGATCAGGAGTCTTAGGAGTCGCTGCATGAGTCGCTTTGGGGGCGTGACCGCCGCATTGCTCTTTGCCGCATCCACGGTATTCGGTTGTGCAGAGCCCGACGAGGGCGGGGTCCGGGGCGTGACCGACGATACGATCGTGATCGGAACGTGGTCGCCGCTGACCGGGCCGGCAGCGCTCTGGGGTGCGGTCGGCCGAGGCGCCCGGACCTACTTCGACATGATCAACGAAGAGGGAGGCATCAACGGTCGGAGAATCGAGTTCATCCTGAAGGACGACGCTTACCAACCCTCCCGCACGGTGGCGGCAGTACGAGAGATGGTCGAGCGCGACAGGGTCTTCGCCGTCGTTGCTGGCGTGGGTACGGCTCCGACCAGAGCCGTCCTCGACTACCTCACGGAGAAAGAGGTCGTGATGGTGTCGCCCGCGACCGGTGCGACGCACTGGGCGTACCCACCGAAGAAGTACGTATTTGCGCAGTACACGCCGTATTTGGACGAGGCCGCGGTGCTCGTCGACTACGCGGTCGAGGATCTCGGCAAGACGAAAATCGCGGTCATCTACCAGAACGACGACTTCGGTGGGAGTGGCCTGGTGGGTGCTCGGCTGGCGCTCGAGAAACACGGACTCAGCATCGTCGAGGCGGTGTCGGTCGAAGTGCCCGACACGGATCTCAACTCGCACGCGGTTCGGCTCCGCGAGTCGGGCGCCGACGCTGTACTCATGTGGCTGACCCCGCGCCATGCGACGATCATCCACGGCGCGGTCGGTCGGCTCGGCTACCAGCCGCAGTGGCTGGTCAGCTCGGTGTTGTCGGACACGGAACTGATGTACGATCTGACCGAAGGAGCATGGGCCGGGGTGATCTTCACCGCGATCGGTCAGCTCGCCAACTCGGATCATCCGCTGACGGCGAAATACCGACAAGCGGCGGCTAGGCTCGCCCCCGACGAGCGAGCCAGCGAATTCCTGTTCGCCGGATTCCGGTACGCTGAGCCGCTGGTCGAGGCACTCCGGAGGGCCGGGCGCGATCTGACGACCGAGAGCCTCATCGAGGCGTTGGAGTCGCTGGACGGCTGGCAGGGGACTGGCCCCCCCATCACGTACCGGCCAGACCGGCGACAGGGCACCCGGGCGATGTTCCTCGCGCGCACCATCGAGGGTGGGACCGCCGAGAAACTCACGGATTGGATCGAGTCCGGCATCGACATCGAGGCGGCGATCCGCGAGCTGGAAGGGTCGCAGTAGGCGTTGCCCGATATGCCGATTGGCAAGTGGGAGACGGCAACGGCCGTCATCGACGACAAGATTTACCTGTTCGGTGGTTACACTCAGAACGTCATGCAGCTCGATCAAGCGCGCGTCGACATCTACGATCCCGAAACGGACTCATGGGCGAGCGGACCTGCCTTGCCCAAAGGACATTCCCATGCCGAGGCCGGCACGTTTGTGCACGAAGGTCGAATATATATGGTCGGTGGTCACACGACGCCCGATGGCGGCACAAAGTCGATCGACCCCGACATCCTTGCTCTGACTCCTGGACGGGCATGGGAACTGGTTGGGAAGCTTCCCGTACCGTTGTCTTCGCCCGCTGCAGCCATCATCGACGGCAAACTCTACGTCGCCGGCGGGTCTTTAGACGGAGGGAGCGTCGAGGCGGCGCGTATGTGGGTCACGGATGCGCCCCGATAATCTTCAGGCACCTCTCGGTGATGTGGTTCCGCAAATCCATGGCCGCGGATCCCGCGGCGTAGGTAATCGAACAGCGATGGCCGGAGGTGATATTCGCCTCCGGCCACGTCGACTCCGCTGGTATATTTAGCTTGGGAGTTAGGTGCCGAGGGTTTCGAAGGTTGACGCCTCCAACCCACAGATCATCCCGGTGACGGAGCTGTCGATGCCTGTGTTGCCGGTTACGACGGAGAACGTCACATCGAGGGCGCAACTGCCGGAGCGGCCGTCGCTCGACGTGAAGCT
>JADFIY010000263.1 GCA_022566415.1 Acidobacteriota bacterium | reverse complement strand
CCACCATGATCCGCGCCGCGGCCAAGAACCACCGCTGGGTCGGGGTGGTCGTTGCGCCCGATCGGTACGACGAAGTCGCCGAAGCCGTCGAAACCGGCGGGCTCTCGGCGGAACTGCGCCGGGCCCTCGCCGACGCTGCCTTTGCTACCACGGCGGCGTATGACGCCGCCATCGCCTCCTGGTTCGAGGGTGACAAGGCCTTTGGGGATGTATCGAGTGTTCTCGATCACACGGCGACGTTGCGCTACGGCGAGAACCCGCATCAATTCGCCGCTCTGTATGCCGAGCGAGAAAGCGAAGGGTGGTGGCTCCGCGCCGACCAGCTCCAGGGCAAGGCGATGTCGTTCAACAATTACGCCGACACCGAGGCGGCGTGGCGGCTGGTGGCCGACCTGGCTCGGCCGGGGGCGGTCGTGATCAAACACGCCAACCCGTGCGGCGCCGCCGAGTCGGACACGGCGGCGGACGCGTTCCTGGCGGCGTGGGAATGTGACCCGTTGTCGTCGTTCGGAGGTGTGATCGCGCTCAATGCAGAACTAGACGCCGCAACGGCAGCCCGGATCGCTGAATACTTCGTCGAGGTGGTCATCGGTCCTTCGGTGACGCAGGAAGCGGCGGAGATCCTTGCCAAGCGCAAGAACCTTCGGGTGCTGGAGGCGCCGTTTGCCGGTACCCGGGATCTGGATGTGCGGCGGATCGACGGTGGCTACCTCGTCCAGGAACGCGACCGGGTACAGCTCGGCGGCGACGGTTTTCCAGAGGGCTGGAGGGTTGCGGGGGAGCGCCCTCCGACGAGCGACGAGGTCGTCGATCTCAGATTTGCGTGGACGGTCGCCGCTCACACGAAGTCGAACGCGATCGTCGTCGCCAAGGACCGCGCCGCTGTCGGCGTCGGTGCCGGGGATCAGAGCCGGATCGGGGCCGCCGAGCGAGCCCTTTCCAGAGCCGGGGACCGGTCCGATGGCGCAGTCGCCGCCAGCGATGGGTTCTTTCCCTTTCCCGATGGCGTCGAGCTACTCACCACGGCCGGTGTCACCGCGGTGGTTGAGCCAGGCGGATCGATCAGGGACGATGAGGTCATCGCGGCCGCCAACGCTCACCAGATGGCGATCGTGTTCACCGGCAGAAGGCACTTCCTCCATTGAGCGCCACCATTCTCTCCGGGACCGAAACTGCCGCCGTGGTCAGGAGCGAGGTCGCCGATCGGGTGGCGACGCTCGGCAAGGCAGGCAAGCAGGTCGGCCTCGCCACAATCCTGGTTGGAGATGATCCGCCGTCACAGATCTACGTGCGCAACAAACACAGGGCGGCACAGAAAGCAGGGATGATTTCGATCGACCGCCATCTCCCGCGGACCGCTTCACAGACAGATGTCGAGAGGGTGATTGCCGAGCTCAACGCCGACGACCAGGTGGATGGGATGATCCTCCAGCTCCCACTGCCCGACGGGCTCGACGCAGAGGGAGCCGTCGAGACCATCCAACCGACAAAGGACGCCGACGGCTTGCACCCGTTCAACCTCGGGCTGCTCGTCATGGGCCGCCCCGGGCCAGTGCCGGCCACCCCGGGAGGGATCATGCGCATCCTCGGCCACTACGACATCGCAACGACGGGGCGGACCGCGGTGGTGGTTGGGCGGTCGTTCCTCGTCGGCCGCCCGATGGGGCTGCTGCTTGGTCAGAAAGGGGTAGACGCCACCGTCATCCAGGCCCATTCCAGAACCCGCGAGCTCGCCGAGGTGTGCCGACAGGCCGACATCCTGGTGGCCGCGGTGGGGCGGTCGCAGATGATCGATTCGGACTACGTCAAGCCTGGTGCAACCGTGATCGATGTCGGCATCAACCGTGACGGTGAGGGGCTCGTGGGCGACGTCGACTTCGATGCGGTGGTGGAGATCGCAGGCGCCATCACCCCGGTGCCGGGGGGCGTCGGTCCCATGACGATCGCTTCGCTGCTGGCCAATACGGTGGCCCTGGCCGAGGCACGGGCGTAGCGGCTCTGCGAACCCTGGGCTGGCAGGGCGATATATCTACCTGTTCTGTTGCAGCACATCCCTGACACATGTCGCGGGTCTTCCCTGACAGTGTTGGGGGTATGTGGTGGAGTTCCCCCTTCTGGCCGGACACGGTTGTTATGCGGCCAGGGTGTTGGGGGTGTGACG
>JADFIY010000004.1 GCA_022566415.1 Acidobacteriota bacterium | reverse complement strand
AGCCGGAGCCTCGCTCCACGAAGCGAAAGTTAAGGATGATCCATGGCGTTTGAAACCTCCCAATGTCTGAAGGCCCTGCCGCCTTACGTCTTTGTGACGATCGATGAACTGAAGCGTAAGGCCGTTGCCCGCGGAGCCGACGAGGCCGACGTTCGGCGCCGCGCTGCCGCCCAGGCGGATCGCGAGGTGTGGCTGCTGTGGGCCGATGACGTGATCGTGAATGAGGGAACCAAGGAAGAGCTGGCTGCACAGGTGAGGGCGCTGTGGGACAGACTGGTAGGGGAGTAGGCCCCCGGTGTCCAGCCTCCAGGCCCCCGGCCCGAATCGAATTGGTTCGTCTTCACGCTGCGTGTCCTGCCGGTGACCGGGGACCGGCGACCTCCACTCGGCACTCAGCAGAACTTGTCGCCCGCCGTCGCTAGTTTTGAACCCGCAGTGCCAATCGAGACCCGACCCTTCCGCGTCCATTCCGACTTCGAGCCCGCGGGCGATCAGCCAGAGGCCATCGCCAAGCTGACCGAGGGGATCCGCCGCGGCGACCGGTTCCAGACGCTTCTCGGAATCACCGGCTCCGGCAAATCAGCCACGGTGGCGTGGACCATCGAGCAGGTGCAGAAACCGACGCTGATACTGGCTCCGAACAAGGCGCTTGGCGCTCAGCTGGCCAACGATTACCGCCAGTTCTTCCCCGAGAACCGCGTCGAGTACTTCGTGTCCTACTACGACTATTACCAACCGGAGGCGTACATCGCGCAGACCGACACCTATATAGAGAAGGAGTCGACGGTCAACGACGAGATCGACCGGCTCCGCCACTCGGCGACGGCGGCGTTGCTCACCAGAAGAGATGTGATCATCGTGGCCTCGGTCTCGGCTATCTATGGGCTGGGGTCACCCGAGCAATACGAGGGCCAGGTACTGCGGTTGGTCGCAGGCGTTGAATACCCCCTGCAGGCTGCGATCGAACGGCTCGTCGACATCCAGTACGAGCGAAACGAAGTGAGCCTCACTCGCGGCAAGTTCCGGGTCAAGGGCGACACCCTCGAGGTATTTCCCTCGTACGAGGAGACGATCTACAGGGTCGAGTACTGGGGAGACGAGGTTGAACGCATTCTTCGTATGAACCCGGTCACCGGGGAGGTCATCGATGAGCTCAACGAACTGTGGGTCTACCCGGCCAGTCACTATGTGACGTCGCGGGCGCGAATGGAGAAGGCTCTGGGTGGGATCGAAGACGAGCTCGCCGACCAGCTCGGACTGCTGGAGCGCCAAGGCAAGCATCTCGAGGCCCAGCGGCTTCGCATGCGCACCGCCTACGACCTGGAGATGATGCGCGAGGTTGGTTTCTGCTCTGGGATTGAGAACTATTCGCGGTTCCTCGATGGCAGGGAACCAGGCGAGGCACCGTACACCTTGCTCGACTACTTTCCGAGCGACTACCTCACGATCATCGACGAAAGCCATGTGACGATCCCCCAGATCCACGGGCAACACGCAGCGGATCGAAGCAGAAAGGACGTGCTCGTCGCCCACGGCTTCCGCCTTCCTTCTGCGATAGACAACCGTCCGCTGACCTTCGAGGAGTGGTACGAGAAGACCGACCAAGCGATTCTGCTGTCGGCAACGCCGAGCGACTGGGAACGGCGTGAGTCAGCAGCCGTGGTCGAGCAGATCATCCGCCCGACCGGGCTGGTCGATCCCGAGGTCATCGTCCGGCCAACCAAGGGTCAGATCGATGACCTCGTTGCCGAGGTGCAGGAGCGGGCTATCGCCGATCAAAGAGTTCTGGTGACGACACTCACCAAGAAGATGGCAGAAGACCTGGCGGAATACCTGCTGGAGATGGGGCTCAAGGCGCGATACCTGCACAGCGACATCGACACCCTCGAGCGAGTGCAGATCCTCAGAGACCTTCGCCTGGGGGAGTACGACGTCTTGATCGGGGTGAACCTGCTGCGCGAGGGCCTTGACCTTCCCGAGGTGTCGCTGGTTGCGATCCTCGATGCGGACAAAGAGGGCTTCCTCCGCTCCGAGACCAGCCTGGTGCAGACGATTGGGCGGGCATCGAGAAACGTCGATGGGGCGGTGGTGATGTATGCGGACGAGGTGACCAAATCGATGCAACGGGCGCTCCATGAAACCAACAGGCGGCGGGCGCGCCAGCTTGCGTTCAACGAAGAGCACGGCATCGATCCTCAGACGATCAGGAAGAAGGTGTCGGACATCCTCGAGCTGATCCAGACTCGCCAGGCTCCAGCAGGGGACCGGCGGGCGCAGGAGCTGAGGAGGAGGGAGCCGCTCGACCTCACAGAGCCCGATTTGCGCAGGCTCATCCAGAGCCTCGAGGAGGAGATGCACGAGGCCGCCGCAGACCTTCGCTTCGAATACGCGGCGCGTCTCAGGGACGAGGTAAACGACCTCAAGCGTGAGCTGAGCGACCTCGCCGAAGCGGCGCACTGACCGGGAGAACCCTGCGGGTACCGTAGTCCCGATGTCAGAGGCCGAGCCAGCGCCACCGGGGTCTTTTCGCCTACGGGCGTATCCGCGAGCGTTCCTGGGTGCGGTGCTGGTGGTTCTCGTTGCCGGCACCATCTTCGGCAGTGGTGCCGGAACCGCGACCGGGCGTCTGGGCGGCGATTTTCCTTCTTTCTACGGGGCCGGTTCCATCGTTGCACGAGGCGACGGGGATCGGCTGTACGACCCCGCACTACAGGCGGAGGTACAGGCGGACCTATTTGGCGACGACACCGGGTTTCTCTACTTCGCCTATCCGCCCTACTACGCCTATCCCTACGCCGCCCTTTCCGTACTTCCGTTCAGGGCGGCGTTCCTCGTCCATGCGCTCCTGCTGATAGTGGCGCTGTGGTTGGCGATCCAGCTCGCTGCCCCGCTCCTCCCGCGATTACTCGCCAGCACAGACCGCAAGATCGCAGCACTTGCCGTCCTACTGGCCAGCTACCCGATGTTGCGCTCGGTGTTGGGAGGGCAAAACACGCCGTTGACGTTGTTGTTGATCGTGGCTGTTTGGCGCTTCGCCGAAGATGAACGGGACCTGGCTGCAGGGCTGGCGTTGTCCGCCTTGTTGTACAAACCACAGTTCGGACTGTCACTGCTGGTTTTCGTGGTCGTCGCCCGCCGCTGGCGCATCGTCAAGTGGTGGGCCTTTGGGGCGGCGGGCCTGTACCTGGCCGGAGCCGCCATGCTGGGCTTGGGCTGGGTGCAGGACTGGCTCGAGCAGGTAGCCCCGTTCAACGACGTCAATCTCGCGGTCAACGGCGACCTGATGGTGTCGGCCGCGGGTTGGTGGCAGAACCTGCTCGGACAGCCGGAAGCGTTCGTGCTGGCCGGATTGAGCATCGTGGCCGCCGCTGCTGTGGCCGCAGTGTTCTGGTGGCGCCGGGGGCTGACCACCGTTGCGGTGGCGATGGCGGCTCCGGTCATTGTCATCGTCGCTCCCTCGGCGTTGTATTACGACGCAGCCCTCGGCCTAGTGGCATTCGGCGCCGCCATCGAGGGCAAAACCGCCACCGGCTGGTACGCGCTGACCACCTTCGTCGTCTTGTCGTACACGCAGCTGGCGGCCTCGACGCTGGGCTGGAGCCCGTTGTTCCCATTGCTCGGGGCGACGTTGGTGTGGGCCACCGGAGCCTATAGCACCAGCTCGGCACCACCCGGCGTTACACCCGTGTGATTCGTCACAGGCGTTCGGTACACTCGCTGATCCAGGGGGGCGCGGGCCCCCGGCGGAACAAGGCGGTAGCGGTGGCAGCGGACACGATCCTCATCAGTGGTGCGCGCGAACACAACCTGAAGGATCTCCACCTCGAGCTTCCCAGGGGTGAGCTGATCGTCTTCACTGGTCTCTCCGGGTCAGGGAAGTCGTCGCTGGCATTTGACACTATCTACGCCGAGGGCCAGCGTCGCTATGTGGAGAGCCTCTCCGCCTATGCCAGACAGTTCCTCGGCCAGATGGACAAACCCGACGTCGATTTCATCGAGGGCTTGTCTCCGGCCATTTCGATCGACCAGAAGACCGCAGGCAAGAACCCGCGGTCGACGGTGGGGACCGTCACCGAGATCCACGACTACTTGCGCCTGCTGTTCGCAAGGATCGGCATCCCGCATTGCCCAAACGACGGCACGCCGGTCACCCGCCAGACATCGCAGCAGATCGTCGACAAAGTGCTGGAGCTCGAAGAGGGGACCCGATTCGAGGTGCTCGCTCCCGTCATCCGCGGCCGGAAAGGCGAATACGAGTCGTTGTTGTCGGACCTGGCAAAGGAGGGGTTCAGCAGGGCGAGGATCGACGGGGAGGTGCGGGATCTCACCGAAACGATCAAGCTCGACCGGTATTTCCAACACACGATCGAGGTGGTTGTCGACCGCCTGGTTCGCAAGCCGGGCATCGAACGCCGCCTCACCGAGTCGCTGGAGACCGCATTGCGCCTCGCCGACGGGATCGCACATGTCGACATCGTCGACGGCCCTACGCTCTCGTTCAGCCAGCACTTCGCCTGCCCGGTGTGCGGCTTGTCGTTTGAGGAGCTGCAACCGAGGAACTTCTCGTTCAACAGCCCATACGGTGCCTGCCAGGACTGCTCAGGAATCGGCACCCGCTATCAGGTCGATGCCGATCTCGTCGTCCCGCAGCCGGAGCGTTCGCTGGCCGAGGGGGCTATCGCTCCGTGGCGCGGCCGGCACCGGATGACCTACTACCAGCGCCTGATCGGCGCCGTCGCTGAGGAAGAGGGCATCGATGTCGATCGTCAGTGGGGCCGACTGTCGAAGCGTCACCGTGAGCTGTTGCTGACCGGGACCGGGGATCGACCGTTCACGGTCACCTATGAGAACCGGTTCGGGAGGACCCGCCGCTATCAGACCACCTACGAAGGCGTGCTCCCATGGTTGGCACGCAGGTACGCGGACGCCGAGACCGATAGCGCGAGGGACAACTACGAGCAGTTCATGCGCCAGGTGCCGTGCGAGACCTGCAAGGGCGGCCGCCTCAACGCTGTGTCGCTTGCTGTCACCGTCGGGGGGTGGACGATCTTTGAGCTTTCGGCGCTTTCGCTCCGAGATGGTTTCGCCGCCCTCGAGTCGCTTGGCTTGTCCGATCGCGAAGTGCAGATCGCCGATCGCGTCATCAAGGAGATCATGGCCAGGATGAATTTCCTGCTCGACGTAGGTCTCGACTATCTGACCTTGATGCGATCGGCTGCGACCCTTGCCGGGGGGGAGGCGCAGCGCATCCGGCTTGCCACTCAGATTGGTTCCGGCCTGGTCGGTGTGTTGTACATCCTGGACGAGCCGTCGGTCGGGCTGCACCAGCGCGACAACAAGCGGCTCATCGAGACTCTGGTCAGGCTCCGCAACCTTGGCAACACGCTGATCGTCGTCGAGCATGACCTGGACACGATCCGCAGCGCAGACCACATCGTCGATATCGGCCCAGGCGCCGGAGAGCATGGGGGGAACATCGTCGCCGAGGGAACCATCGCCGACCTGATCGCAGAGCCCACCTCGGTGACCGGCGACTACCTCGCAGGAAGGAGGGAGATCGAGATACCTGCGACTCGTCGTATCGGCGCCGGTCCCTCCCTGATCGTGCGCGGGGCGCAGCAGCACAACCTGCAAGATATTGACGTCGCCTTCCCGCTGGGAAAGCTGATCGCGGTAACGGGAGTGTCCGGTAGCGGGAAGTCGACGCTCGTCGAGGACACCCTGTCCAGGGCGCTACACACCGAGCTGCACGGGTCACGGCCGCTCGCCGGCCGTCACCGCTCGCTGGAAGGAGTCGAACGTATCGACAAGATCATCAATATCGACCAGTCGCCGATCGGCCGCACCCCCCGGTCCAACGCAGTCACTTACACCAAGGCGTTCGATGCGATCCGCCAGCTGTTCGCCAGCACTCCCGATGCCAAGCAACGGGGTTACAAACCGGGTCGATTCTCCTTCAACGTCGCCGGGGGCCGATGCGAGGTATGCAAGGGCGACGGGACGCTCAAGATCGAAATGCACTTTCTTCCCGACGTGTACATCCCGTGCGAGACATGCGAGGGAAGGCGCTACAACCGGGACACGCTCGAGGTCACCTTCAAGGGTCACTCGATCGCCGACGTACTCGACATGTCGATCGAGGAGGCGTTGCACTTCTTCGAGAACCAACCGCGTATCGCCAGGATCTTGGGGACGTTGTATGACGTCGGCCTGGGTTACATCCGGCTCGGTCAGCCGGCGCCGACGCTCTCCGGGGGCGAGGCGCAGCGGGTGAAGCTTGCCGCCGAGCTCGCCAAGCGCTCCACGGGAAGCACGTTCTACATCCTCGACGAACCGACGACTGGATTGCACTTCGAGGACATCAGAAAGCTGCTCCAGGTACTCGACCGGCTCGTCGAGGCTGGAAACACCGTGGTGGTGATCGAGCACAACCTCGATGTGGTGAAGACCGCGGACTGGATCATCGATCTCGGCCCTGAGGGAGGCGATGGAGGCGGGAGAATCGTGGCCGAGGGGACGCCGGAACAGGTGGTTGAGATCCCAGAGTCCTACACCGGCAAGTTCCTCCGCGAGGTGCTCGCTTCGTAGGTCGTCGCGACGGCATCGCGGACGCCGTAAATCGCAGCCGCCACCAGCACAACGTTCCGGATCAGCCACCCGGTGTGCCACCACAGCTCGCCGGGGAACCAGATTCCGGTCAGGGCCACCGATATCACCGCGGCCGTGGTCAGGAGCCACCGTCCCTGCCGTGACCCGGTGAGGGCGACGAACGGGATGGGCCACAGAAGGAATTGGGTCGACAACAACGGTGAGGCGAGCAGCACCGCGTACGTCAGGGCCCCGGTAACAGCCACCGCACCCTGCCAGCTGAACGACCTGCGCAGCACCGTCAGGGCCGCGAAACCGATGGCACACCCGACCACAAGATTGAGGGCCAGCGCCCAGGCACCGGTTCCCACATACACGGCGCCTGCGGAATCGATGATCTGCGGGTTGGTGCCCACCAGAAGCCGCCAGACGATGACGATTGTCCCGCTCACCGTCTCCTCATGGACCCCGACAAAGGAACGCCCGGCGCGGAACCCAGGCAGGGCCAGCAAAATCACACCCATGGCAACAGTGACGCCCACCAACCCGAAGGCGCGCTGGCGCTTTCCTCGCCACCAATCTACGGCGGCAAGAACCACCGGCCAGCCCTTGGCAAGGACTGCTCCGATGGCTGAGCCAAACGATGCCACCTCCTTCCGGCGAACGGCGAAGAAGATCGCCGCCACGGCCAGCATCACCGAAAGCGCGTCGACCCGGTGAGGAATGATCACCAGCATCGGGGCCACCATCACCACCCAGCGGAGGCCGACATCGCCCAGGCCGAGGTCTTCACCGATCCGAACCACCAGAATGCCGGTGACGAAAACCATGACCAGCATGATGATCATGAACGGGTAACCGAACGGAAGCCCAGTGATGGAAGCGATGATGTGCGCCAGCGACATGGGGGCGATGGCAACGGGCACGTGCTCGAAGTCGAAATCCAAATACGGGATCTCGCCGCCGAACATGCGACCCATCGCTTCGGAGTACAACTGCGGGTCGGCGGTGTACACGGTCGGATTACCGAGGGCGGCGGGGAGGAAACCGATGATGAGCCCGGCAAGCGACGCGATCAAGAACCAGAAAGGCCAGCGCCGCGCCTGTCCAGCATGTGCTTGCATGGAAGGGTTCACGCTACAAGTTTCGGAGTAAATGTCTCATGGCTATAGCGGTTGACAATTGGGATGAGCTTGCCCCGTGGTGGCGCAGGGAGGCGACCACCGACCTCGTGTACCGCGAGGACATCGAACCGATGCTGGAGCGCCTCACGCCGAAAGACCCAGGCACGGTAGTCGAGCTTGGCTGCGGGGAAGGCCAGTGGCTTCGCTGGCTGTCGACGAGGGGGGTGCAGACCATCGGGTGTGACTGGTCGTTGCAGCTGCTCACCGACGCCGCCTCCTCGGCACCGGTGGTCTGCGCCGAGCTGCCCGGGCTGTCGTGGCTGCAGGCCGGGTCGGTCGATAGCGCACTATCGGTTTTCGTGCTCGACCTGATCGCGGATGCCGGCGAGTTCTTCACCGAGACGATACGGGTGGTCAGGGCCGGCGGCTCGTTGATCGTGGTCATCAACCACCCCGGCTTCACCGCCCCAGGCTCCGGTCCATTAGTAGACGTCGACGGCGAGGTCCTGTGGCGCTGGGGCAGCTATCTGGAGGACGGGTCGTCTTTGCAGCCGGCGGGGGATCGATCGGTGGTTTTCCATCATCGGTCGATTGCCAAGCTCCTCACCGCGGCGGCCACAGCGGGATGGGCTCTGCAGGCTGTCGAGGAGCGACCGCTGGGTGCGGCTGCCATCGAAAGAGATCCCGGCTACATCGGTCAAGAGGGCATACCCAGGTTCTTCGGCGCCAGATGGCGGAAATAGTCTTCAGTCTTCAGCCTTCAGCAACACAAGAGTGCACAGTGTTCAGTCTTCAGCAAGAGGTCTCTGGCTGATGACTGAGGACTGATGACTGACGACTCTCATACTGCCGTAATGCCCGCCTCACGTACGTACCATCAAGAACATGGTTCGCCGCCCACCGCCTTCCGAGATTCCCGACACGCCGGGTGTGTACCTGTTTCGCGATGAACACGGCGAGATCCTCTACGTGGGCAAGGCCCGATCGTTGCGAAAGAGGCTCGCCAATTACTGGGCGGCCGATCTGCCGCTCAAGACGGTGGCGATGACGACGGCAGCCGACTCCCTGGAATGGATCGTCACCCCGAGCGACGTCGCCGCCATCATGCTCGAGTACTCGCTGGTCCAGGAACATCAGCCTCGCTTCAACATCCGACTACGCGACGACAAGAGTTTCCCGTATCTGGCGATCACCGCCGATGAGGAGTGGCCGCGGGCGATGGTGATGCGCGGAAAGCGACGCAAGGGGGTCGTGTACTTCGGTCCATACGCGCACGCATACTCGATTCGGCAAACGCTCGACCTCCTGCTCAGGACATTTCCCATTCGCACTTGCTCCGACGCCAAGTACCGGCGCCATGAAGCGGCCGGCCGGCCGTGTCTGCTCGCCCACATCGAGAAGTGCTCGGCGCCGTGCGTCGGTGCGGTCGATGCTGCGACCTACGCCGAGCATGTCGAGGGTCTTGCTTCCTTCCTCGCCGGCGACACATCGGCGGTGACCGACCGGCTCGACGAGGAGATGGAACGCGCGTCGCACGCACAGGACTACGAGCAGGCGGGGAGGTTACGGGATCGGCTCATCGCGGTGCGCAAGGCGATGGAGCGACAGGAGCTCGTCACCGATCGGCAGGAGGACTTCGATATCGTCGGTCTGGCGTTGGATGAGCTCGAGGCCGTGCTCGTGGTGCTCAACGTGCGTCGCGGCCGCGTCACCGGGCGCAAGACGACCGTCGTCGACCGGGTCGAGGAGGTGACCACCGCCGGGCTGGTCGGCATCCTGCTCGGACGTCTCTATGGCGCCGACCGACCGCCGCCAACCGTGCTCGTCCAGGAGCTCCCAGAAGACGACGACATGTGGCAGGTATGGCTGACCGACCGGAGGGGTTCCATGGTCTCGCTACGGGTGCCGCAGCGGGGCGCCAAGCGCCGGATCATGCAAACCGCGATCGACAATGCCAATGAAGAGTTCCGTCGTCACCGGCTGCGACGCCATTCGGACCACAACGCAAGGGCGAGGGCACTCAACGACCTACAGGACGTGCTGGGCCTCGACAAGCCCCCGCTCAGAATCGAGTGTTACGACGTGTCAACGATCCAGGGGAGGGACACGGTTGCTTCGATGGTCGTCTTTGAAGACGGGTTGCCGAAGAAGTCGGACTACCGGCGCTTCAGGATCAGGACGGTCGCAGGCCAGGACGACTTCGCCGCCATGGAGGAGACGCTGCGGCGTCGCTTCACCGCGTACCTCATCGATCGGGAGCTGCCCGTGGAGGAGCGGGGCAAGTTCGCCTACCCGCCGTCGCTTGTCGTTGTAGACGGTGGTGCCGGTCAACTGGGGAGAGCCGTTGCTGTGCTCGCCGAGCTCGGGATCGACATCCCCGCCGTCGGCCTGGCGAAGCGGCTCGAAGAGGTCTACCTGCCGGGGAGGAACGAGCCGATCACGATCGCCAGAGGGAGCGAGTCGTTGTACCTGCTGCAGCGGGTTCGCGACGAGGCGCACCGGTTCGCAGTCGCCTATCACAGGAAGCTGAGGACCAAACGGATGATCGACTCGATTCTCGACGATGTCGATGGGATCGGGCCAGCCCGCAAGCGTGCCCTGGTGAGGGAATTCGGCTCACTCAAGGGAATCAGGGCAGCGTCGAAAGAAGACCTCATCGGGGTTGTTCCGGATAGGGTGGCAGAGACCCTGTGGGAGACACTTCATGAGTGAGTCGCAAGTCGCAAGTGGCGAGCGTCTTCGTCTCTCCCACGAAGTGGGGGAGACACGGAGTCGCCCAGCGACGACGCAGAGGGGGCTCTGGAAGGTCGCTGATCACGAAATGAGGTCTAGGAAGCCCCAGGACCCCCTCTGCGGCGAAGCATCAGCTTCGCCGCGTCTCCCCCGCAAAGCCGGGGGAGACGAAGAGTTGCAAGCTTCGGGTCCCGAGTCTCCAGCGGGTATACAGCATGGATGACGCGGTGGACCCCGGTGAACCACAAGAGCCGCATGTGGTCGTCGTAACCGGGATGTCGGGTGCTGGTCGTTCTGCAGCGGCCAAGGTGCTCGAAGACCTCGGCTATTTCGTCATCGACAACCTTCCTGCATCGCTCATTGTCGATGTGGTGCGCGGATCCGGGGTTGGAGATGGCGATCGAGATCGTTTTGCAGTCGTGGTCGACACCAGGGGTGGAATCACTGCCGACGAGTTAGCCGAGGCAGTCACGACCCTGCGGGGCAAGGGCCTGCGCACGACGGTGCTCTATCTGGACGCCGACGACGGGGTGCTGATTCGCCGCTACGAGGAGAACCGCAGGCCCCATCCCCTCCCCGGTGCGACCCTCGGTGAATCGATCGCAGCCGAGCGAAGCGCTCTGATCGAGGTGAGGGCGCTCGGAGATGTGATCGCCGACACCACCAACCTCAACGTTCACGAGCTCGGGAGCCGCCTCAGAAATGCGTTTGCCCGCGGGCTGCCCGAAGGGAGGCTGCAGGTCGATGTCACTTCGTTCGGGTTCAAGCTCGGCGTTCCTAGAGTCCTCGACCTGTTGTTCGACGTACGCTTTCTGCCCAACCCGTACTGGGTTCCCGAGCTTCGTGACCAAACAGGGAGAGATGCCGCCGTTCGTGACTACGTCTTCTCCCACGACGAGGCCCGCGTGTTCCTTGAGAAAGTGTCCGATCTCCTCGACTTTCTCATCCCGGAGTACGAACGCGAGGGGAAGTCGTACCTGACCATCGGTGTCGGCTGCACCGGTGGCCGACACCGATCTGTCACTATCGCCGACGAGATCGCCGAGCATCTGCGCAGCTCAGGCGTCGAAACCACGCTCCACCACCGCGACGCCGGGCTTGGTCCAGACGATGCCCATCGGCACTGAGCCCGAGGCCGTTGGCGACTCCGTAGACTTGGAGGAACGCGGCCCCAGGGTGGTAGCCATCGGCGGTGGAACGGGGCTGGCCCAGGCATTGCGGGCGATCCAGGGCTACGCCGGGAGTATCGACGCCATCGTGACCGTGGCAGACGACGGAGGCTCGTCTGGCCGGCTGGCGCAGGAGCTCGATATCCCACCGCCGGGGGATATACGGAAGTGTCTCATCGCGCTGACCCCGGAAGAGTCGGTGTGGCGCCGCCTCTTCGGGTACCGCTTTACCGGTGCCGACGTCGAGGGGCATTCGCTCGGGAATCTCATGATCGCCGCTCTTGCCGACATCGAAGGATCGTTCGAGCTCGCACTTCGGTCATCCGAGCAGTTGCTCGGCGCGCTTGGATCCGTGCTCCCGGTTTCGCCGATGCACCTGGGCCTCGAGGCGGTCATAGACGGCAAGACGATCGCCGGTCAGGTGAACATTGCGCAGGCCAGGGGAACCATCGGTCGCATCGGTGTCTTGCCTCCCGATGCTCCGGCCTCGGAGTCGGCGATTCGCGCAATCGACGCCGCCGATCAGATCGTCCTCGGGCCCGGCAGCCTGTATACGTCGGTGATCGCAACACTCGCCGTTTCCGGCATCACCGACGCGGTCAACCGCGCGAAGGCCAGCCTCATCTACATCACCAACCTGGTGACCCAGGATGGCGAGACGCTCGGTCTGGACGCGGCCGACCATCTCGACGCCCTGCTCCACTTGACCGGGCTGCGCCCCCCCGCTGCTATCGTCGCCAGCGATTCCCCGGTGCACGTCGACCCGCCCCAGGAACAGCTGGTGGTCGACGGTGAGGCAATCGCCACATATGGCGTAGACCTGATCACAGCGGACCTGCTCGACCGCGAGGCCGAGCGTCCGGTCCACGATCCTTCCCCGCTGGGGGAGGTGCTCCGGGGGCTCGTCGAAACCTAACTCCAGAAACCCGGAAGGCCTGTCATGCGCGTAGCGATCAACGGATTCGGTCGGATCGGCCGCAACTTCCTCAGGGTGGCGAAGGGAGGTGACCTTTACTCCAACCTCAAGCAGGCGGTGGCGGAGTCAGACATCACCGATGCGAAGGGAATCGCCGATGCCTGGACCAGGCTCAAGCAGGCCACGGTCGGGATCGACGTTGTCGCCATCAACGATCTTTCTGATCCGGGGACATTGGCGTATCTGTTCAAACACGACTCCATTCACGGGCTCTATCAGGGGTCGGTCGAGCTCGCTGATGACGAGCTCGTGATCGATGGTGAGCGACTCAAGGTGCTGTCGGAGCGTGACCCGTCGACCCTTCCATGGGGTGATCTCGGGGTCGACGTGGTGATCGAGTCGACCGGGGTGTTCCTCACCCATGAGTCTGCATCCAAGCACCTCGAGGCAGGGGCCAAGTGGGTCATCGTGTCTGCCCCGATGCGAGACCCGGACTATTCGGTCGTGCTCGGCGTAAACGATGGCGGTCTCGATATCGAGCAGCACCGGGTCGTCTCGAACGCCTCGTGCACCACCAACTGCGTGGCGCCCATGATCAAGATCCTCCACGACACGTTTGGTGTGCGACGCGGCATGTTCACCACCATTCACGCCTACACCAACGATCAACGCATCCTCGACCTGGTTCACCAGGACCCGCGTCGCGCCAGGGCGGCTGCGATCAACGTCATCCCGACATCGACCGGGGCCGCCAGCGCCGTCGGCAAGGTCATGCCAGAGATGGAAGGCAAGCTGGAGGCAACGGCGTTGCGGGTGCCGGTGGCAGACGGGTCGATCACCGACCTTGTGGTCTCGATCGAAACCGAGGGGGTCACGACGGATGCGGTCAACGCTGCATTCCGCGACGCTGCAGAAGGGCCGTTCAAGGGCATCGTCAGGTACAGCGAAGAGGCCCTCGTGTCGTCAGATATCATCGGGGACCCGCACTCGGTGATCTTCGACGCGGGCTCGACGATGGTCACCGATGACCTGGTCAAGGTCTTCGGCTGGTACGACAATGAGATGGGCTACGCCAGCCGGCTTGTCGATCTCGTCCATAAGTTCGCCTGAGATGTCGATCCCATACCTCGACGATCTCGTCGTCGATGGCGAGCGCGTCCTGGTACGGGCCGATCTCAACGTCCCGCTGGTCGACGGCACCGTGGGCGATGCCTTCCGCATCGAGGCAAGCGTGCCGACGATCCAGGAGCTCAGGAGGCGCGGAGCGTCTGTCATTGTCGCCACCCACCTCGGACGACCAGACGGCTTCGACCCCGCCTTGAGCACGAAGCCGGTGGCCGAACGCCTCGGTGAGCTTGGGGGGTTCCCAGTCGTGCACGCACCGGCCGTCATCGGCGAACGGGTCGAAGCAACGATCGATGCGGCGGGACCGGACGTCGTCGTCGTTCTCGAGAACACCCGATTCGAGGCAGGGGAGACCACCAATGATCCCTTCGTCGCCGACGGTTTGGCCAAGTTGGCGACGCGCTTCGTAAACGATGCCTTCGGCACGGCCCACCGCACTCAGGCGTCCACGGTCGGAGTGGCGTCGCGTCTTCCATCCGCGGCCGGTCTCCTCCTTGCAGCAGAGCTCACCGCCTTCGACCGGTTGCTCTCTGAGCCATCGCGCCCGTATGTCGTGGTACTGGGAGGTGCAAAGATCTCACACAAACTCGGGCTGATGCGTGCGCTTCTGCCCGAAGTGGATCTGATGCTGGTTGGCGGGGGTGTGTGCTTCACGCTCCTCGCCGCCGGCGGCTACGAGGTTGGAGATTCCCTTGTGGACAAATCAATGGTTCCCGAGGTGCGAAGCGTGCTCGACGGCATTCACGGGTCGAAGGTCGTGCTCCCGGAGGACGTCGTCGTTGCCGACTCGTTCGCCGCAGACGCCCCCCATCGGGTGGTGCCGGCAACCGCGATTCCGAATGGAACGGTGGGATTGGACATTGGCCCAGCTGCGGTCGAGGCCTTCGCCCCGGTCATCGAAGAGGCAGAGCGAGTGTTCTGGAACGGGCCGATGGGAGTATTCGAGTGGGAGTCGTTCCGTGCTGGAACCCAAGGAGTAGCCGCGGCGGCGGCCGCGTCTGGCGGCTATACCGTGGTGGGTGGGGGTGAATCGGTAGCGGCGCTACGTCTCATCGGTCGGGCCGAAGACATCGATCATCTGTCGACCGGTGGCGGCGCAGGTCTGGCATTGTTGGAGGGAGCGGCGCTGCCGGGCATCGTGGCATTGGAGAGATGGGGCTGAGATGCGCAAGAACCTGATCGTCGGCAACTGGAAAATGCATGCCACCCATCTCGAGACGATCCAAATGGTGCAGAAGCTGAGTTATCGGCTCGAGCCCTCCGACTACGAGCGGGTCGAGGTCGTGGTCTGCCCTCCGTTCACTGCGCTTCGCTCGGCGCAAACAGTTATCGAGGTCGACCATCTCCGGATCGGGCTCGGCGCTCAAAACGTGTTCTGGGAGGAGGAAGGGGCGTACACGGGCGAGGTCGCCGCAGGAATGCTCGCCAAGCTGGCTGTGGCATACGTCATCGTCGGCCACTCGGAGCGGCGCCAGCTGTTTGGCGAGTCCGACGCAGACGCCAACCGCAAGGTCGGCGCCGTGCTCGAGCACGACATGACCCCGATCCTGTGTGTCGGGGAGACCGAAGCGGAGCGGGAGGCCGGATCCACCGAAGACAAGGTAGCCGCCCAGCTTCGAGTCGGCCTCCAGGGTCTGCAAGCCGGTGCGGTGGAAAAGGTCGTGATCGCCTACGAGCCTATTTGGGCGATCGGGACCGGTCGGACCGCCTCCGCCGACGACGCGGGAGCCGTGGTCACATTCATCAGGGGACTGGTCGCCGACGAGTGGGGCCCAGCAGCCGAAGCCGTCCGGATCCTCTACGGAGGGTCGGTCAACCCTGGCAACATCGCGGGCATGATGGCCAAACCCGACATCGATGGGGCGCTTGTCGGAGGGGCGAGCCTCGACCCCGACAGTTTGGCTTCGATCGTTCGCTTCTGGTCGTGACCGTCTCTCTCATCCGCGTGCAGGGCGACTTTGCGGTCGCTCGACCGATCCCATGGGACGATCGGGACACGCTGCGTGACCATGTCGATCGGGTTGTCGATGCCCTCATGCTGGCCGCGAGCGTGGTCGAGGTAGAGACCGAGGCCAGACTCGAGGAGGGCAACGTGAAGCTAGCCGTCGTGCTGGCGGCTGCCGATGCTGAGGGTGCTGATCTGCTGGGTAGAGAGACGCTCGCCGCCTCGATCAGGGAATGCGAGGGCCGCCACTATCAGCTGCTCTCGGCAGAGGAGGAGGCAAGCCTGTCGCCGATCCTGCCGGCACGCAGCGGACTGCTCACGCCGTTGTGGCGCCTGCGCACGATACTGGTCGAACCGGTCTTGGATTCAGATGAGTAGCCCCACCGAGTACACCCTCGTGCTGCTGCGCCACGGTCAGAGCGTGTGGAACCTGGAGAACGTTTTCACCGGATGGACCGACGTCGAGCTCTCCAGACGAGGAATCGCCGAGGCAACGGAAGCCGGCGCGACCATGGCCGCCGCCGGCATTGGATTCGACGTGGTGCACACCTCGGTACTGCGTCGTGCCATCGACACCGGCTCGCTTGCGCTCGCTGCCATGGAGCTGGCTTGGATCCCGGTCCACAAGCATTGGCGCCTCAACGAACGGCACTATGGGGCACTCCAGGGTGAGAACAAGCGGCGCATGGCCGAGGTGCACGGGGCCGACCAGGTCCAGGCGTGGCGACGTTCATACGACCTCGCCCCTCCCCCTCTCGAAACCGAGGATCCGCGCCACCCGTCTCATGACCCCCGCTACGCCGAGATGGCCCCCGACTCCATACCTTCGGCCGAATCCCTTTCCGATGTCGTCGACCGTCTGCTGCCGTATTGGTACGACCAGATCGTCCCTGACATTCGAGCGATGCGCCGGGTCCTGGTGGCGGCCCACGGCAACAGTTTGCGGGCGCTGGTCAAACATCTCGATGGCATCCCGGATGACCAGATCACGACACTCAACATCCCGACCGGCATCCCGTTGTTGTACCGGCTCGACGCAAACCTGCGGCCGATCGAACGTGTCTATCTCGGAGATCCGGACGCAGCCGAGGCTGCCGCGGCGGCGGTTGCCGCAGAGGCAGGGTAGAAGAAGTCGCAAGTCGCCAGCCCGAACTGCACGGAAGTTGGCGTAATTCGAACTTGGGACCTGCGACTTGCGACTTGCGACTCGGTTCCTGCCATAAACTGGAAGCAATTTAGTTGCGCTACACCGAGTGTGACGCAATACTTCGCGCCCACAGGCCCGTTTCGTATGCGGGTCGTTTGTTGAGAAAGGCTCCGAGGTCTTGGACGGATTCGTCGCCGTTTTCCAACTACTCGTGTCTCTGGCACTCATCTTCCTCATCCTGCTCCATGCGGGCAGAGGTGGAGGAGTGTCCGACATGTTCGGAGGAGGCATGAGCTCTGGGAACATCACTGGGTCGACGGTGGTCGAGCGCAATCTCGACCGCCTGACTGTGCTGGTGGCAGTCCTGTTCTCCGCAACCACGTTTTTGTTGACGTGGCTTCTGGCCTGATCCCTTCACCGGGACCGTGCAACCTCGAGCCTTTCGGGCTGACGGCAGCTGAAGACAGCTGATAACCAAGGAGGCAAACTTTGACACGATTATGGCGTAGCCGCCCGGTCGCTGTTGTGGTCCTTTTGGTCGCCTTTGCTCTCATTGCGGGAGCGTGCACGAGTGACGATGGTGCTGACACCACCGTCGCCACTACCGCGGCGCCAGGGACCACTGCGGCACCAGGGGGCACACAAGCGACCACCGCACCAACGCCGGCCGGCTTTACCTATACCGTTGGGATGACTTCGGACATCGTCAACGACAACTTCTGGGCGTTCATTGGGCCCGACGGCACGGTGTATATGTCCTATGTGCACGGCCCCACGAAACCCTCACTGTTCAGTATCGCCTTTCCAGGACTCGTCATAGCTCCGGACGCTGCGTTGGGCTTGCCCGTCGAAGCGGTCCAGGAGGGAGATATCTGGACGGTCACCCAGCCGATGCGTGACGACTACACGTGGTCGGACGGCAGCATCCTGACGGCCGCCGACGTGGTGTTCACCTACGAGGCGGTCCGCGATGCGGAGCTCGGCGGTGACTGGATCAGCGCCTATCCGTATACCGAGGCATCGTCGCCCCGTCTGACAAACGTCGAGGCGGTTGACGAATTCACGGTGAAGTTCACGTTCGACTCGAAGCCCGGCGCCGCGGTGTGGCCGCACAACGTCGGGGTTGCTTCGATCATGCCGGCGGCTCCTTGGGAGCCTGTGCTTGCAGAGGCTCTCGCCAGCGAGGACCCTGCTGCGATCGTATACGGCGCCAGCTCGCTCGAGGTCGGGGATCTCTCCGGCGGCCCGGTGAGCTACAACGGGCGTGAAGAGGGTGCGTTCGTCGAGAACATCAAGAACGAGAACTATGCGAACGCCGGTTCGACGCACACGTTCTGGCAGGACGGTTCGTATGCGGTGAACGATGAGCTGTTGTACGGAGAAGGTGGTGGCGACATCGCCGTCGAGTACACCGAGGGTCCGTTCCTCGATCGCACTTCGTTCTCGATCTATGGCGATCAGGCAGCGGCCATGCTTGCCCTCGCCGATGGTGAGATCGATTATTGGATCAACCCGCTCGGCGTGTCGCCGGGTCTGCGCCAGCAGGGTCTCGAGGCCGATAACTTGAGCGTCACGGTCAACCCGACCAACGGCTTCCGGTATCTGGCCTTCAACCTGCGCAAGAGCCCAGGCAAGTTCCTGGGGTTCCGGCAGGCGATGGCGTATTTCGACAAGGAAAACCTGACGCAGAACGTCCTTCAGGGTGTGGCCTTCCCGTTGTACGTGCTGGTGCCCGAGGGCAACCAGGCGTGGTACAACGAAGAGGTAGCCGATGAGATCGCCAGCCAGTACGTTGGTCTGAGCACGACGGAGCGCCTCAATGCGGCGTACGCAGCGCTCGAGGCCGACGGGTTCACCTGGACGGTTGAGGCGGTGCGCGACGAAGATGGCAACATCCTCGAAGAGGAGGTCGGTTCGGGATTGATCGATCCAGAGGGCAATCTCGTGCCCGAGGTGGAGATCATGGCTCCCTCGGCTACCTACGACCCGCTGCGCCATACGGCGTCGCTGTGGTTGGAGGACTGGGCGGAGAACCTTGGCGTGAACGCCAGGGCGAACCCGACGGACTTCAACACCATTGTCGCCCAGGTGTGGCCCGGTGTTGGCACCGAGCCCACCTTCGACATGTACATCCTCGGTTGGAGCCTTGGGAACCCGGCATGGCCGACGTTCCATGAGGGGTTCTTCCACTCGAGGAACTTCGCAGAGACGAACGATGGCGGCAATGCCACCGGATACAGCGACGCTGAATTCGACGCGCTTGCCGATGCCATGTTCGCCGAGACCGATAAGGCGGTCGCGTTCGATCAGATCTGGGAGATGGAGCGCAAGCTCGCTACAGATCTGCCCTATGTCGTGCTGTTCGACACGCCGATCACCGAGTTCTACAACAACTCGCTGCAATTCCCCTTCACTGGGTCCCTCTCCGGGATTCAGTTCCAGGATGGAATGCAGAACGCGGTTGCCAAGTAGCTCAACGATCGTTGAACAGAGGGGAGGGTGCTTCGGCACCCTCCCCTCTTTCCTCTTTTGCGTACCAATGCGGTGCCTGGCAGGCCAGACTATGCTCGCGGCACCGCTGAGAGGCAGGTGGTTGCGGGCCACCACAGGACAGAGGAGCTGTTGAGGTGGTGCGCTACCTGACCATCAGGCTCCTGCAGATGTTCGTGCTGTTCCTCGTCTTTCTGACCATTCTCTTCTTCTTGATCAACGCTCAGCCTGGCGACATCTCTGCCCAGTTCGTCGGCAACCCGGACATCCCTCCGGAGGCCAAGCAGATTCTTCGCGAGCGGCTTGGCCTCGATCAGCCGCTGTTTGCGCAGTACCTCTTCTACATCAGGAACGTGCTCACCCTCAACCTCGGGGTGAGCTTTGATCATTACCCGCGGACGGTGGCCGATATCCTGCTGACGGCCCTTCCCCGCACCCTCTATCTGTTCGGCATCGCCACCCTCCTCTCCTATATCGTCGGATTCCAGACCGGCAAGATGGTGGCCTGGAGGCGTGGCAGCGCCGCCGAGACGGGGACGATGGTCACCAGCATCATCCTGTACACGGTGTTCTACCCATGGTTCGCCATCCTCATGCTGTGGTTCTTCGGATCTCAGCTCAACTGGTTCCCGCTTGGGAAGTTCCTCACCCCCGCCCAGTGGTTCGACGCGCCGTATACCGCAAACCAGGTGTTCAACACCATGCTGCTCAGCATGTTCCTCGCCGGAGCCGGCGTCGCTCTTGTTGTCTGGGGAACGGGCAAGTTCGTCGCCGAGCCGGTACCGCGGACCAGGGCTCGGCGCATCCTTTTTGCCCTCATTGCCATCTCGATGCTCGCCTTCTGGTTGATCTCACCGATGTCGCGGTACGCCGCCGATATCGCCTACCACACCGTGCTCCCGGTGACGACGCTGACCCTGGTGTTCTACGCCGCCATCACCCTGCTCACCAGAAGCTCGATGTTGGAGACGCTGCGCGAGGATTACATCTTCACCGCCCGAGCCAAGGGGGTGCCGGAGAAGGTGATCCGCGACCGGCACGCCGCTCGGAACGCCATGCTCCCTGTCACCACGTCGTTCGTGCTTGCCATCGCCTTTATCATCGGGGGCGGCATCGTCACCGAGTCCATATTCTCCTGGCCGGGGCTCGGGCTGACCCTGCTCAACGCGGTCAACGTCGAGGATCTCCCGGTGGCGATGGGTGCGCTCGCCTTCATCGGCCTGCTCGCCTTGTTCGCTCACCTCGTCGCCGACGTCCTCTACGCCTTCCTTGATCCACGGATCAGGGTGCAGGGATAGGCGGTGGTTCGGTGACAGACGTGACCGAGATTCCCCCTGTCGATCCGGTGCTCGAACCCGATGTTCCCGTGGCAAAGGAGGGGCTGTGGCGCACCCGCATCCGCCTGTGGAACCGCTCTTTCACCAAGAACTGGGAGATCTTCTCCCGCAACAGGCTCGGGGTGGCCGGTGTCGTGTTTGTCGCCTTCTTTGGCTTCCTGGCCATCCTGCACCCGATCCTGATGGCCACGGTCTGGCCGGAAGAGATTTACGATCCCGTTCGGGGGAACGACACGGTGATTCTGGAGAAGACCGTGGTACCCGACGGTGAAGTCACCGACCCGATCACCGAGATCTCGTTCACCGAGGCGATGATCTTCGGCAACTTCTTCCCTGAAGAAGGGGATGTGGTCCTGGTTGGGCAGGCGCCGGCACCACCCAACTCCGCCCACCTGCTCGGCACCGACCCGTTTGGTCGCGACATCCTGTCCCAGTTGATGAAGAGCTCGCAGGCGGCGTTCACCCTCGGGGTGATCGCCGCGGTCAGCGCGGTGACCATCGCTACCACCATCGGGTCGGTGGCCGCCTTCTACGGAGGCTGGGTCGACAGCTGGCTGATGCGGCAGGCCGATCTCATTTTGCTGCTCCCGCTGCTCCCATTGCTGATCGTGATCGGCTCGTTGTATGAGGTGGGCCTGTGGCAGCTTGGCCTGCTGATCGGAATCCTGTCGGGCTTGGGCGCGACCGCGATCATCCTCAAGTCCCAGGCCCTGTCGGTCAAGGTGAAGCCGTTCAACGATGCGGCCAGGGTTGCCGGGGGATCCAACTGGCACATCATCACCCGCCACATCATGCCCAACGTGCTCCCGCTCAGCTTCCTGTACATGATGTTTGAGGTCGTCGGCGCGATCTTCCTCGAGGCCACGCTGTCGTTCTTCGGGTTGCTCAGCATCCCGATGAGCTGGGGAATCATGATCAATACCGCACACACCCAGGGCTACACACTGTTCGGGCTCGCCGCCTGGTGGTTGCTGTTCCCTGCCGGCCTTTCCGTGACGTTGTTCGGAGCCGGGTTCTTCCTGATCGGCCGGGCGATGGACGAGGTCGTCAACCCGAGACTCCGCGCCCGATGACAGCCGATCGGTCGATGGTCGCCGGCAAACAAGAAGGCGAGAAGCCAGAGTTGGACCCCGGTCCGATCCTCGAAGTCGACCATCTCATCATGAACTACCGGACCAAGGATGGCTACGTCTCGGCCGTCCAGGACGTCAGTTTCACCATTGGCCGCGGTGAGTCACTGGGGTTGGTCGGCGAGTCTGGTTGTGGGAAGACCTCGATCGCGATGTCGCTGATGCGGTTGCTCCCCGACAACGCAGAGATCCAGGCCGGGAAGATCGTCCTTGACGGGGACAACCTGCTCGAGCTCTCCGACGAGGAGATGCGGCGGCGGCGCTGGAACGACATCGCCATGATCTTCCAGGGGGCGATGAACTCATGGAATCCGGTGTATCGGGTCGGCGATCAGATCCGCGAAGCCATCGATCTGCACTGGGAGGAGAAACCGACTGTGGCGGTGGCAAACGCCCGAATCGCTGAGCTCTTCGAGCTGGTGGGCCTCGACCCGGCGATGATGGATCGGTACCCCCATGAGTTCTCCGGAGGGATGAAGCAGCGGGCGGTCATCGCCATGGCGTTGTCTTGCGATCCCAAGATCATCATCGCCGACGAGCCGACCACCGCGTTGGATGTGATCGTGCAGGAGCAGGTGCTCGAAGAGCTACGCAGCATCCAGCATGAGTTCGGGATGAGCATCATCTACATCTCGCACGATATCGCGGTGATCGCGGAGATCACCGACCACCTCGGCGTGATGTACGCGGGGAAGCTCGTCGAGCACGGTCTGACCGAAGATGTCTTTGCCCGACCCCGCCACCCGTATGCGTGGTTGCTGCTTTCCTCGACGCCGTCGGTTACCGGACCGCGGTTGAACCTCAACCCGCTGGAGGGTGAGCCACCGGACCTGTTGCACCCGCCCACCGGGTGCCGTTTCCATCCCCGTTGCCCGTTCGCCACCGACCAATGTGCAGCCGAGGAGCCTCCGATGGAAGAGATCGAGCCCGGCCACCTGGTGGCGTGCTGGAACTACGAGCAGGTACCGGAGATGAAGGCGGAATCGGCATGACCGACACGATGAACCGGGGAGAGACGTCGCCCGACGTCCGGGTCAAGGTCGTGGGGCTGCGCAAGGTGTTTCCCGTGTCCAAGGGCATGTTCCGCAAGGCCAAGGATTTCGTCCACGCCATCGACGGCATCAGCTTCGAGATCAAAGCCGGCCACAGCCTCGGTCTCGTCGGCGAGTCGGGCTGTGGGAAGACGACGACCGGGCGCATCTTGGTCAAACTCGACGAGGCGACCGAAGGTTCCGTCCTGATCAGAGACCAGACCGCCGGTGAGATGGTCGAGGTCACCGAGATCACGAGCAAATCCGACCGCAAGGACTTCCGGAAGAACGTCCAGATGATCTTCCAGGATCCATACGAATCGATGAACCCGAGGCGGACGGTGTTCGACGCGGTGGCGGAGCCGCTCGTCGTGCAAAAGATCGGTACGTCGCAAGACAGAGAGAAGCGGGTGATCGAGCTGCTGACTCTTGTCGGGCTCACCCCCGCTGAGTCCTTTCTGTTCCGGTACCCGCACGAGCTCTCCGGGGGTCAGCGACAGCGCGTCGCGATCGCACGGGCGTTGGTGATTAACCCTTCGTTCGTGGTCGCCGACGAGCCGACGTCGATGCTCGACGTAAGCATCAGGATCTCGATCATGCGGCTGATGACCGAGCTCGCGGAAGAGCTCGGCGTCACCTACCTGTACATCACCCACGATCTCGCCGTCGCCCGTTACATGTGCGACCGGATTGCGGTGATGTACCTGGGAAAGATTGTCGAGTTGGCGACGACCGAGGAGTTACTGAAGAACCCGATGCACCCGTATACGCGGGCGCTGCTATCTGCGGTACCGGTGCCGGACCCCTCCTACCACCGACCTCCCGTCGAGATCCTCGGCGGCGTCAGCAAGGCGATCAACCCCGAGGCGG
Organism: Acidobacteriota bacterium; assembly: GCA_022566415.1. Classification (GTDB taxonomy): domain Bacteria; phylum Actinomycetota; class Acidimicrobiia; order Spongiisociales; family UBA5794; genus JACZST01. The sequence goes on along the minus strand of JADFIY010000004.1, from coordinate 14,373 downwards.
TGTGCCGGTTCATCGAACGTTGCCCGTTCGCTACCGACGTGTGTCGGGACCGAGACCATCCACCGCTCGACGACCGCGGGGATGAGCATTTCGTAGCCTGCCATCTGGTAGCGCCAGACGGAACCTGGACGGGTAGCGAGCGCGCCGTGTTGGACCTGAGGTCCTGAGCGGCCGTTGGCCGCACAGGACCCGTATTTCGCGGTGGGAGTCGCAGCGAAGACTCCTCAACTGGCCTCGGTATAGTTCCTGGCCCATGTCGGAGTGGCGGAATTGGTAGACGCGCATGGTTGAGGGCCATGTGGGAGAAATCCCGTGGAAGTTCGAGTCTTCTCTCCGACACGGACCGTATTACGTATCACGTACCGCGGCGCACCCGGCGGGCGAATCCCTTCGGTCGTTGTACACGGAGCGTATTACGTATCACGAAACCGACCGCACGGGCAGCCGAATCCGTTGGGTCGTAATACGTTGTACGTAATACGTAATACGGAGTATTGGTAAGGCGAAGCCTTACCAATACTCCTCGATATGGATGTTGCCGATGGTGCGGCCGTGGTCCAGGGTGAAGCCGCGTTCGGTCAGGATCTCGACGACTCCACGCGTCTCGGGATAGGTCGGGGTGTCGCCATCCCACTCGGGAAGGCCGATCATGAGAGGGTTGCCGCACAGGTAGACATGGGTTCGCTCGGGGTCGAGGGCGAATCCCATCTCCTCCAGCTTCGCCGACTCGATGAGGTCTTGAATGTAGATCTTGTTGCCCTCGTTCTCCGGCTCACGTGTCGTCAACGGGATGTATTCGTAGTTGTCGTATCGTTCCGCCAGACGGCCGTGGGTCTCCAAGTAGGCCAGGTCCCGCAAGTAGCGAGTGGTGCATACCCCCACAATCCGACCCTGGTGGCCCCGTCGCAGCAGGTCGAGCGTCATCCTGTTGTTGGGTGCCTCGCCGGTTCCGGTCGATAGGAAGACGACGTCGGCCGTCGGATCGTCGAACCTGTCGAGGCGGTATCGCCCGGCCGCCTTGCGGCCGATGAACAGCCGGTCACCCTCACCCTTGAGAAACAGGCGAGGGGTGAGCACCGCTGGGGTTCCCTGCGAGTCGCTCCTCACTAACACGACATAAAACTCGGCTGCGGCCTCCTCCGCTGGGTCGAGCAAGGAGCCGTTCTCTGCCAGCATCGAGCTGCTCACCGAATACGATCTTCTGGCCAGCTTCCGGCGTTGTGCATCGTCGAGGTCCTCGGTGAGCTCGTCGATGCGCGGCTCCCAAAACCCCAGGGCGAGTGTGGTGTACTGCCCCGCCTGGTAGGCGAGCGGCCCGTCGTCCGGTCGGACGCGAAATATCCACAGGTCCTCGTGAACCTCGTCCAGGTAGCTGATGGTGGCGTTGTAGTGCTCGGTCCGCAGCGCCTCCATGGTCTCGTCGGACAGGCCCGTTACCGCCCCGGGTGGTGCCAGCGCTACCCCGGATCCGGCGCCACCGATCGGTACGTCGATCTCTCCATCGTAAAACACAAAAAACCTGTTGAGGGCTTCGTCGGCAGCCTCAAGCAAGTCTTCATCCCACCCGCCGGCCCGTCTCGCCATGACGTGGTTGTAGGCCACATAGACATAGTCGATTTCGGGGTCGAGGTCGAAGAACTCCTTGGCGACGGCGGCCGACAGCTTCCCGTTGTCTGGCACCCCGTCTGCCGCGAAGTACCTGGCGCCATCTTGTCCGGTGAGCGACCGATCGCCACTGAACATGGCGATGTCGCCCTGGACACGGCGTTGAACCAAGATCGGCTGTCCCATGTGGCCCTTCGTCGACTCGTCGGCCTGTTTAGCCCGGACGGCGCCACCAGATGGCGCGTCGCCTGTCGCGGTCGGGTCAGTATATCCCGCGCTACAACCGTTCTCCGGTGCTCGAGGGCCTGGGAGAGCGCTAGCGTCGAGTCATGCACTTCACATCAACCGACCTGATCAAGTGGGCACCGGCACCTGAGGCGCAGTTCACCGGCCGTGCCTGGTTTGGGCCCATGGCCGAGCCCGACGACTCGTCAGAGGCGGTGGTGCTCGGGGTAGTTTTCGAACCGAACGCAAGGACGAACTGGCATTCGCATCCCGGGGGGCAGGTCCTGTACTGCGTATCTGGCTACGGACTTGTGGCCAACGATGGAGGCGAGCGCACCGCGATGACAGCGGGCGACACCGTGCAGATCCCTCCCGGTGAGCTGCATTGGCACGGGGCGGCATTCGATGCGCCGATGACTCACCTGTCGATCACCGTGGGTGACCCGACCGAATGGACGGACCGCCAAGTCACCGACGACGAATACCGCGGCGCGTGAGCGATACGGTCTGGTACGAGGTCGACGTCGCAGATCTAGCCGTCGATGAGGTCACCGCACTCGTCGTCGGCGGCCGCGCCGTGTGCCTGGTTCGCACCGAGCGGGGGATCGGCGCACTCGACAACCGCTGCCCGCACCAGGGGGGTCCGCTGGGGGAGGGGACGATCGAGGACGGGTGGCTGATCTGTCCCTGGCACGGCTACGAGTACGACCCGATCACCGGTGATCCGCCAGACGAGGGATACGACGATGCGGCAACACCGTACGCGGTCGAAGAGCGCGACGGTGGCGTCTTTGTCGAGCTTCCCACGATAGTCGAGCAGCCCTCGCTCATGGATCAGATGGTCGACGTCATGACCGACTGGGGCGTCGACACCGTGTTCGGGATGGTGGGGCACTCCAACCTCGGCCTCGCCGAGGCGTTCCGCAAGGCCGAGGTCGATGGGCGTCTCCGCTACTTTGGCATCCGCCATGAGGGGGCGGCGGCGTTTGCCGCCTCCGCATACGGCAAGCTGACCGGCCGACCGGCGGCCTGCTTCTCGATCGCCGGGCCGGGAGCGACCAACCTGTTGACCGGCCTGTGGGATGCCAAGGTCGACCGTTCCCCAACCCTTGCCCTCACCGGGCAGGTCAACACGCAGGTGCTGGGCCCCGGTGCCTTCCAGGAGATCCCTCTCTCCGAAGCCTTTGCCGCGGTAGCCGGCTGGAGCCAGACGGTGCTGACGCCAACGAACGCAACCGAGCTGATGGCGCTGGCGATCAAACACACCATCGTCGACCGGTCCGTCGCTCATCTGATCTTCCCTGATGAGGTCCAGGAACTGGAGGGATTGGCGGAACCACCGCCTCGACCCATGGCGGGAAGAGTCGCCAACCCGACCATCGAACCACCCCGGGACGAGGTGGCACGGGCCGTCGACCTGCTCGCCGGTGCCGAGCGGCCCGTCATCATCGCAGGGAACGGCGCACGGCAGTATCGAACTGATGTCATCGCGCTGGCCGAGCATCTCGACGCCCCGCTCATCACCACGTTCAAGGCAAAGGGCCTGGTCGGCGATGACCATCCGCTCGCCACCGGGACCCTGGGGCGGTCAGGAACCAGAGTCGCCGCAGCCGCCATGGGTCGATCAGACACGCTGCTGGTCCTGGGAGCTTCGTTCGCCGTCCACACCGGGATCTCGGAGAAGAAGCGAACGATCCAGGTCGACTTCGACCGTGCGGCGCTCGGCAAGTTTCACCCGGTCGACGTCGCCGTGTGGGGAGATATCCGGAGCACGGTCGCCGCGCTGCGCGACGCCCTCCCCGCAACCGACCGCCCCGAAATGCGAGCAACGCTGGCCCACCGCTGGGAGCTGTGGCGTAGGGAGAAGGAGCGACGAGCCGAACTCTTCGATGCCAAGGGTCGGATGCATCCCGCCCGGCTCTTCGGTGTCCTCGACGGCCTGGTCCCCAACGATGCGGTGCTCGCCGTCGATGTCGGAAACAACACCTACGCCTTCGGGCACTACTTCGAGTCGCGCGGTGAACAGGACGTGTTGATGTCCGGGTACCTGGGATCGATCGGCTTCGCCCTGCCCGCGGCGCTGGGTGCCTGGGCCGCCGTAGGGGACCACAGAAAGGTGATCTCGATCTCGGGAGACGGTGGCCTCGGTCAATATATGGCCGAGTTCACCACCGCCGTCAAGTACGAGATGCCGATCACCCACATCGTGCTCAACAACGACGAGTTGGCGAAGATCAGCAGGGAACAGGTTTCGGCGCTGCGTCCGGTCTGGCAGACCGATCTGGTGAATCCGGATTTCGCCGCCTACGCCGAGCTGTGCGGAGGGCGAGGTTTCAGGGTCGACGATCCAGACGATCTGGAATCGGTGCTGAGCGAGGCGTTGGCGGTGACGGGTGGCCCTGCGCTCGTCGAGGTGACCACATCGCCACGATGGATGTGAGCGGATTGATCGAGCGGGTCAAGGGACAACCCCCAACACCCACCGTCTCGGCGTAAACTGGCCGCGCCTTGGCCTCCACGAACGATCCCATGATCCATATCACCCTGTCCGGGGACATATTTCTCAAATCCCGCCGCACCCAGCCGCGGATGATCAAGCGCGTCGTCGCCAACCTGACCGAGGCCTTGGGCAGCGTCGGGTATGAAGGGCCCGTCGAGCGCCTCGGCTCGCATCGGTTCGCTATCTTTCCCGATGGGAACATCGATGCGGTCGTCGACGCTGCCACCAGGGTCTTCGGGACTGCGTCGATCGACACCGTCGAAGAGGTGCCTGCTGAAGACCTCGACGCACTGGCCGCGGCAATCGCGGCGCGGTCGGCGGACCGAGTGCGAGGCAAGACGTTCGGGGTGCGGGTCAAGCGGCGTGGTTTGCACGAATGGCGGTCGTACGACCTGGCCTCACGCACAGGGACGTTGTTGGTCGAGGCGGGCGGAACGGTCTACCTGGACGACCCGGACGAATGGGTCAACGTCACCGTTCTCGACGACCGGGCATTTCTCATAGCCGAACATCGCAAGGGTGCCGGCGGTCTACCCATAGGCAGTCAGGGGCCGGTGCTCAGCCTGGTCTCCGGGGGATTCGACTCGATCGTCGCCGCATGGATGATGATGTCTCGCGGCTGCCCGGTCGAGTATGTCCACTTCTCGCTGAACTGTGCCCAATCGGATCACGCGCTGGCGGTTGCTCGATTGATGTGGGAGCGATGGGGCTACGGCACCGACCCCGCCGTGCACCTCGTCGACTTCGAGCCGGTGAAGGATGGCCTCATCGGCCACGTCAAGCCGCGAATGCGGCAGGTTGCGCTGAAGGTCCTCATGGCTCGGGCAGCGTCGACGATCGCCGAGGAGCGAGACATTCAGGCGCTCGTCACCGGCGATGCCCTTGGACAGGTCTCCAGCCAGACGCTGCCGCACCTGGTCGCGGTGTCCAACCAGACGTCGACACCGCTGCTCAGGCCGCTCCTCGGGATGCCGAAAGAGGCCATCATCGCCCAGGCAAGGGCGATCGGAACCGCTGAGATCTCGGCTCGGGCCAGGGAGGTGTGCGATCTGTCGGAGGGGCAGCCCGTTGCCACCGGCGCCGGCGAAGCGTCCGTTGCCAGATCGGTTGCCGAGGTCCCAGACGAGCTGATGGAGCACGCAGTGACCACCAGAAAGACCTTCCAGCTCAGCGACTGGATGCCAGGCGCTCTGTAGACCGCCCGCCGCGATCGGTTACCGGTCATTTCGACAGAAGTGGAGCGTTTTTTCCCGCTCTTGGCTATGGGCCGCTCGGGCCACGGCTCCGCCAATGGCCTTGCCGACAAAGACCTGGTCGCGTCCTATTTGCGGAGCGCGATGTTCCCCGCTCTTGCCGCTTCGCGGCGGGCCGCTCGGGCCACGGCTCCGCCAATGGCCTTGCCAACAAAGACCTGGTCGCGCGCCATTTGCGGAGCCTCTGGTGCTCCTACACTGCGGCGCCGTCCAGTCTCAAGGGGTGACATGACCAAGTGGGTGCGTATCGGTCTGGTCCTGGCCGTGCTGTTGATCGTCGGCAGCCTGGTTGCCGGCTGCGATGGGTCAGGTGAGGGCACCGGCCCCACCGTGGAGCCGACCCTGCCCGACACACCCGTCACGACTGCGCCTCCGGTAGAGACGACTGGGCCTCCGGCAGAGACGACTGCGCCCCCTGCGCAAACCACGGTGGCCCCTGACACCGACACAGGTGAGACCCCGTGGTGGGTGCTGCTGATCGTGCTGGGTGCCGTGTTCATCCTGATCATCGCCCTGCTCGCGGGGAGGAGAAAGAAAACGCCGGCGACAGCGGTGGTGCCGGTGTGGAGGACCCACGCCCAGAGCGGCTATGCAGAGTCGCGATGGCTGTACGACAACCTCACCGAGCAGCTGGCGATCTGGCATGGCGATGCCGAGTTCGAGGGAACCATCGGTCAGGCCACCGACGCCGAGCAAGCCAGGATCTGGGGCCAACTTGCTGATCGGATGGACCAAGCCACTGCCGATCTCTACGCATTGGAGGCCGCCGCCGCTCCCAACTCGCTTGCGCTGCGCGCCGCTCAGGGGGCCGTCGGTTCGTTGAAGGAGACGTACGCAGCCGTGATCGAACGATCCGATGCGCGTCACTCATCCCATGCCGCGGAATCGGGCTCGTCGGAGCCAGCAGAGCAAGGCGCCGAGCTCGCCGCGGCGCGGGACCAGGAGATGCGGGCATCTACCGCTCTCGCCGAAGCCCGGCCCCGGCTCGCCGCCGCGCTGACCGACCTGTCGAACATCAGGTAGCTCGGTATCCGAAACCGAAGCCGTATTACGTATCACGTATTACGAAGGACCGACTACGAACTTGATGGCTCATACCAGGCGAGATCGGTGTTTCCTCCGCTCACGATGAGACCGACCCTGCGCCCGGCAAACCGATCGGGGTGGGTGAAGATGGCGGCCAACGCGGTTGCGGCCGATGGCTCGACGACCAGCTTCATGCGTTCGAGGAAGAACGCCGCCGCGGTGAGGATATCGGCCTCCTCGACGCGCAGGATCTCCACACCGAGCCCGGACAGAATGTCGAACGGCATGGCTCCCATCCCGACCAGCAGCCCGTCGGCAACCGTTTGCGGGTTGGAGACGCCCGGCTGACGTTCGCCGGAGGCCAACGACCGGTAGGCGTCATCGACGGCGAACGGCTCCGCACCGACAACGGTGATCGCGGATTGGGCTGGCATGGCAGCGATTGCAGTGCCGGCCAACAATCCTCCACCGCCGATTGGGGCGATGATGATGTCGAGATCGTCGACCTGCTCGACGAGTTCCAGGGCGGCGGTTCCCTGACCAGCGATCACGTTGGCATCATCGAATGGATGTACCAGCACCGCCCCGTTCTCTTCGACCAGACGCAACGCGGTCTCCTCACGCTCGGCGTGGTCGCAGAGCACGACCTCGGCACCGTAACCGCGGACCGCTGCGATCTTTAGTGGATTGGAGGTTCTGGGCATAGCGACCCAGGCAGGCAGGCCTCGTATTCCTGCTGCGTAGGCAAGCGCTTGGCCGTGGTTGCCGCTGGAGTGGGTGGCTACGCCGGGGACATCATCGAGCAGCAACACGGCATTGGTGGCACCACGGGCTTTGAAGGCACCGACCTTCTGAAAATTCTCCGCTTTGGCAAATACCGAGGCCCCGACGGCAGCGTCCAGCGTCGAAGAGGTCACGATCGGGGTGCGATGGATGTGGGGGCGGATCCGGTCGGCGGCGGCTCGCACATCGTTGATGGTCACGGCTCCGGTCACGACATCCCCACTCCGATCCCGCTCCTCGTCGAAGCGCTTGCCATGAAATAGAGCCCGAGGAAGACCGCGGCGAGCACATGCCACCCTGCATGTGCCTGGAGCAGGGTGCTCGGGTCACACCAGGGAGAGTCGGTCCGTCCGGCCAGGTTGAGGGCGACGGCGGCGATCAGCACTCCAATGGCCATGGCATGCCACAAGCGGATCGGTCCGGTATGCGTCCACGTGACGACATTCGAAGCGATCAGCAGAATGATGACGATGCCGACAAGCGCATTGCTGATCCCTGGGCTGATGAGCAGGCCGAGAGCGAGGACGGCAACGCCTCCGAGGAAGACCGCGGCCGCTGTCTGTCGGTTAGCGGAAAACGCCCCAGCCGTATTGACGACCACCAGGAACCAGAGGGCGGCCACGAGCGTGAGGTCGTGGAGAAAATGAGCGGTATCCGGCTGCGGCCCGTGAAACAGAAAGCTGCCGATCCCTGTTGCGCTCAGCAGCAAGCCAAACACCACACGATTGGTTCGATCGGCCCCGCTCGCCGACCGGGCGCTCGCCAAGACGGCGAGACCGACGACGGCAAACGCCAGACTGGACCAAGCGTTCACCGGTTGCTTGAGCCACTCCTGGTGAATCGCCTCGCAGTCTCCGGTACCGAGTTGGGCCAGCGAGGTCACCGAATCATCGTAGACCGCACCTCCGACGGGCCCGCGCGCGCAGAGAGTGGCGAAAAAGCTCCTATTGACCGCGCAGCGCAGTCGTCATACACTGGTGTCACGGCTGAGAGAGGATCGGAGGGTAACGCAAAGGAAGGATGACGCATGAGACTGCTGTCATCACCGGTGCCGGGCGAAACGCTCGGTGCCGAGGGTGCGACGATCGAAGCGCGCCGGATCATTGCCATAGCCCAGGCCGAGGCCGACAAGATCATCGGTGACGCCGAGCAGCGTGCCTCTCAGGTTTACGAGGCGGAGCGGAATCGTTCTGTGCGACGCCTCACCGAGGTTCGCGACGAGTTCGAGTTGCTGTCGAGCCGGCTGCGGGCCTTGAAGGAAGCGACCGACGACATGATGACCAACGCCTTGCGCGATCACGACGCCATCCGCCGACTCTTCGACCAGTAAGAGGCTCCGCAAATAGTGCGCGATCCGGTCATCTATTGGTGCGCGCCCAGGCGGGAACCTCAACACGGCAGCCGATCGTCCTATCGATTAATGGTATATCGGCGCGGCGAGACTGCCGATACCTAAAGCAGTACGCTCGGAGGCATGTTCGATGTCGAGATCGACGACAAAGCGACTCCAACAGCTGAATACGGATCGGGGCAGGACCACGGGAAATAGGTCCGGAGATCGCCCGCCCTCGTTCGGACCACCTGGTGAGGAAGATCAGGTCGTCTCCCGGTTTGCCTTCGCTGCCGGGACCGTGATGATCTTCCTCCTCATCGCGGTGGCGGCAGCCTTCTTCGGGACGAGGGCGATCGAGGGAGATCTGGAGGCGCGGACCGAACGAGCCCTTCGCATCGCCGGGTTCCAGGACATCACGACCGCCGTGACTGGTTTCGACGTCACGCTGCAAGGCTATTACCGCGAAACGCAGTCGGGAGACGATGCCACGGCGGCGGTCGCCGCCGTCAACGGGGTTGGGAACATCGACACGGCCGCTCTGTTTATCGTCGACGTGTCGGATATCGACACGATCGCAGTGAGCGGCCGGGTGATGACCTTTGCCTGGGCCAACGGCACTCTCACCATCAGCGGTGACGTGTCGACAGAGGCCATCCAAACCTACCTCGAGACGGAGCCGGCAGGTTTCGTCGATGAAGAGGAGCAGGCACTGTTCAGTTCAGTAGACGCATCCGATGTTGCCGTCATCGAAGACCTCGCCCGGATCGAGGGCCTTGCGGACGAGACCGACTGGATCGGGAACGCGGTGGCGCTACTCCGTTCGCTCGCCGCCGGCCTCGACGAAGGGGAACTCATCATCAACCCCTCCGGGAAGGTCGTGCTCACCTCGGGTGAGGTTGAGACCCGACAGGAGAAACGAGAAATCACCGACGACGGCGAGGCGGCCACGCTTGCCCTGGAAGCCGACGGGTTCCAGGTGATCCCGGGCCTCATCCTGCCCCCAGACGTCCCTGTTGCTACCGCAGAGGAGGTCGAGGAGCTCACCCAGACGCTGACCGAGCTCATCGGCGACAAGGTCGTCGAATTCGAACTGAACCGGGCCGACCTCACCGATGAAGGGAAGACGCTGCTCGACGAGATCCTGTTGTCTTTGCTCGAGCTCCCACATGTCGCCGTCGAGATCGCAGGTCACGCCGATGTTTCAGGCACCCCGGAACACAATCTCGACTTGTCGGAGAGGCGCGCCCAGGCGGTTCTCGACTACTTCGTAACCCAGGGTGAGTCTCCCGACCGCTTCATCGTTGTCGGTTACGGTGATACGCAACCGGTGTCGCCGACGGCAACGGCTGAACAGAACCGTAGGATCGAGTTCATCCCTCAGGAGGGGTAATTTGCTGTACGTCGGCTCCCAGATCGTGTTGTGGATCTTGATCGCTACCGCTTTCGGGTTTGCGGTCGGGTGGCTCATTCGCGGTCGCCGGGGCATGCGTACCGCTCGCAAGAGACGCTTCTAGAAGGGATCCGACCGGACCTGAGCGTCGGCGTGGTCGGCTACGCTGGATGTCCGCATCCGCCGGAGGATTGATGAGTCTCCAACAATTGCCTGCCCTGCTCACCGAATTCAAGGAGCTGGCTAGCGCCTACCTGCGTCAGGAGACGGTTGAGCGGGCCGAGGAGCTGCGCAGGCTCGGCGGGTTCTCACTCGGGGCGGCGCTCGTCTGGGCGTTCGCCATCATCCTGCTGGCCGTAGCCGGGATGCGGGCGATCGTCGACACCCTCCCCGACACCCCATATTGGGAAGCGCTTGGGTATTTGCTTGCCGTGATCGGGCTCGCTGCGCTTGGAGCGGTGCTCTACCAGCTCGGACCAAAGCCCGCAGAGGAGAGTGGATGACACCGAACACCATCACTCGCGACGACCTCGAAGGCAAGCTCCGCGAAATCGAGGACGTGGTCGACATCACCGTAACGGGCGCTTCGCGTTGGATCATCGGCGGCCTGGTACTGGCAACAGCAGTCTTCGTCAGCTGGAGGATCTATCGATCCCGCACCCAGAAGATCACGGTCGAGATCTATACCCAGCCATGAAACTGTTAGTCGCCCTCATCGATCGCTGGTGGGCAAACCGCTTCCACCCGTGGGCCCAGGTTGGCTTCGACACCATGGTCGACGGCTCGAGGCGGGGAGATAACAGGCGGGCAGCCCTCGGACTCGGCCTATTGCTAATAGGGATAGGACGCGGCCGCAGACCACAGAGGCGCCTGATCTATTCAGCCGAGATAGAGGCTGGTCAGTCCATCGGCATCCGGGTGATCCAGCGCGGCGCGGTGGTCGGCGAGTTCGAGATCCCAGCGTCAGAATCCTGATGTTCCGCAACCGCCAGACGATGGTGAAAGTGCTCATCTGGGTGATCGTGCTGATGATGGTGTTGTCGCTGGCGGTGGCGATTGTGCCGGCGTTGGGCTAGCGCCCAACCAGTATCGGGTATTACGTACAACGTATTTCGAAACGCGCCGTTCGGTTGTCGTGGCACGTGATACGTAATACGTGGTACACATCGGGCGAAGCCCGATGCTTTCTTTCGCGGTTCAGGCCTCCCGGTTCAGCTAAGGGGACCTAGTGCGTCCGCCGAAATAACAGTATGGCCTACACTCGGAAACGGAGGCGGGGGAGCCGTCGACTCTGCTGAGGAGGTAGCGGACAGTGAGCCGGCAGGACGCTGAACAGCTCGAGGCGACGATTCGTATGCTCGAGGACGAGATCGACGTCCTCAGAAGCCGCCTCCACGATGGGCCGCGCCGGGTGCGCATGCTCGAAGAGCGCGTGCTCGAGGCCCGCGGCAAGATGGCTCAGGCCGCCGGCCAGAACGAGAAGCTGAGCGCGGTTCTCCAGGAGATGCGCGAGCAGCTTGCACTTCTCAGGGAGGAAGTCGAGAAACTCACCGCACCGCCGAACCCGTTCGGCACCGTGCTTCGGGTCAACGAGGACGGCACGATCGATGTCAACGCCAACGGCAGAAAGCTCCGGGTGAACGTCGAGCCGACGGTCGAGATCAAGGCGCTCGGCATCGGCCAGGAAGTGATCCTGAACGAAGCCTTCAACGTGGTCGATGTCAGAACCTATGAACGGCGCGGCGAGGTGGTGACGGTCAAGGAGACCCTCCAGGACGACCGTCTGATCGTATTAGGGAGAGCCGATGAGGAGCGGGTGGTCGAGCGGGCGGAATCCCTCCAAGGCACATTCTTGCGTCCTGGCGATCACGCCCGCATGGACCCCGTGACCGGACTCATTTTCGAGAAGTTGATCCGCCCTCAAGTCGAGGAGCTCATCCTCGAGGAGATTCCCGACATCACCTACCGCGACATCGGGGGCCTCGTCGAGCAGATCGAGACCATCCAGGATGCCATCGAGTTGCCGTACCTCTACAAGGAACGGTTCGCCGCTTACAACCTCACCGCTCCGAAGGGTGTGCTCCTGTACGGACCTCCTGGATGTGGAAAGACACTGATCGCCAAGGCGGTCGCCAACAGCCTGGCCAAGGCCGTCGCCGCTAGAGAAGGCAGCGAGGATACGCGGTCCTACTTCCTCAACATCAAGGGTCCTGAGCTCTTGAACAAATACGTCGGCGAGACCGAACGCCAGATCCGGATGATCTTCCAGCGAGCCAAAGAGAAGTCGGACGAGGGTGTGCCGGTCATCGTGTTCTTCGATGAGATGGACTCCCTCTTCAGGACCAGGGGAACCGGCGTGTCCTCTGACATGGAGTCGACGATCGTGCCCCAGCTCTTGTCCGAGCTCGACGGGGTGGAAGCGCTGAAGAACGTGATCGTGATCGGCGCATCCAACCGGGAAGATCTCATCGATCCGGCGATTCTTCGACCGGGCAGGCTCGACGTGAAGATCAAGATCCAGCGCCCGGGTCGCGACGCCGCCCGCGAGATCTTCCGGATCTACCTGGAGCACGGCCTCCCCTACGACCAGAAGGAGCTCAAGCGCTACGGTGGCGACACGGCACCGATGATCGATCACCTCGTCGACGTCGTGGTGGACAAGATGTACGAGGAGACCGAGGACAATCGTTTCCTCGAGGTCACCTATGCGAACGGCGATCGTGAGGTGTTGTACTTCAAGGACTTTGCCTCGGGGGCGATGATCGAGAACATCATCAGGCGAGCCAAGAAGGACGCCATCAAACGCGAGATCGCGGGCGATCCTCCCGGGCTCAAGACCAGCGATGTGATAAACGCGGTCCGGCAGGAGTTCCGCGAGCACGAGGATCTGCCGAACACCACCAATCCTGATGACTGGGCCAAGATCTCGGGCAAGAAGGGCGAGCGCATCGTGTACGTGCGCACCCTCATCGAGGGAGACCGCGACAGCAGAGCCGTCGAGGCTGTCACGCCCGGCCAGTATCTTTGACGGCACATGGCGCTCCCTAAGGTCCTCGGGACCGAGACAGAGTTCGGGATAACGGTTCTCCACAAACGCGACTTCAACCCGGTCCACGCCTCTTCTGCCCTCATCAACGCCTACACCCGCGGGGCACGGATCCAGTGGTCGTTCGAGGAAGAGTCGCCCGGCAGGGACATCAGAGGCTTCGGTGTGGAGGATGGCCCGGGAATCGACCTGGAAACAGGCCTGGTCAACTCGGTCCTCACCAACGGGGCCAGGCTCTACGTCGACCACGCCCACCCCGAGTACTCCACGCCGGAATGCGCCGATCCGCTCGCGGCCGCGTTGTACGACAAGGCAGGTGAGGTCATCATGGCGAGGGCGGTTGTCGCTGCCAGCGCGCTGCTCGGCGATGGCGAGCGCCTCGTGGTGCACAAGAACAACAGCGATGGGAAAGGCAACTCGTATGGAGCGCACGAGAACTATTTGATCGCTCGTGAGCTGCCGTTTGGTGACGTCGTAGCCCATCTCACACCGTTCCTGGTCAGCAGGCAGATATTCACCGGATCAGGAAAGGTCGGGTCAGAGAACGGTCGGCCTGAGGTCGACTTCCAGATCAGCCAGCGTGCCGATTTCTTCGAAGAGCAGGTTGGCCTGGAAACGACGCTGAAGCGACCGATCATCAACACCAGGGACGAGCCACATGCGGACCCGTCCCGGTACCGCCGCCTCCATGTGATCATCGGTGACGCCACCATGAACGAGGTACAGACCTACTTGAAGGTGGGCACTGCGGCGCTCGTTCTGGATGCCATCGAAGACGGCGCCCTCCCCGAGCCGATCAGCCTTGCCGATCCGGTCGAGGCGGTGTGGGGGGTGAGTCACGATTCGACACTCGAGCGCGACTTCGAGACTGCAAGCGGGTCGATGACCGCCCTCGACATCCAGTGGCAGTACTTCGAGTGGTTGACCAAATACGCTCGGTCGGTAGAGGTCGGCCCGATTTACGAGGACGTGCTGACGCAGTGGGAGTTGATCCTCACTGATCTCGAATTGGATCCGGCGACCACAGCCGACCGTCTCGATTGGACTGCAAAGCAGCTCATCCTCGAGGCCTATCGGGAACGCGATGGGCTTGCCTGGGACCACCCGAAGCTGCGCTTGCTGGATCTGCAGTACCACGACGTCGACCCGGAGCGAGGCCTGTACGGACGTCTCGTCGCCAGAAAAAGGGTGCGACGGCTGTTCACCGATGAC
>JADFIY010000084.1 GCA_022566415.1 Acidobacteriota bacterium | reverse complement strand
GGAACCCTGGTTCCAGAAGACATTCTCCTGGTGCCGGCCCGCGATGAAGGGCGCGTCGAGCGGCGGCGGCTCCTGCCCGGCTCGCCCGTCGAACCCGGCACGATTCTCGTCGATCTGAGCAACCCGCAGCTCGAGCAGGACGTCTTCGACACGGAGTCGGAGATCAAGGCCGCCGAGGCCGAACTGGCGGACCTGCGCGTGCAACTGAAAACGGAAACTCTCAACCTGAAGGCGACGGCCGCGCAAGTTGAGTCGGACTACCGGGTCGCCAAGGCCGACTATGAAGCCCAGACGCAACTCGCCGCGGCCGGCATCACCAGAGGCTGCAACCCGCCGCAGAACGACCGCTTCTGCCCCGATGCCCCGGTCACCCGCCAGGAAGCGGCGGCGCTGCTGGCACGCGGCTTTGGCTACACCGATCGCGGTCAGGGCGATTGGTTCGAAGACGATGACGGCTCGATCTTCGAGGCAGACATCGACATGATCAGGACCGCCGGAGTCGCCTCGGGCTGTAACCCGCCCGCCAACACGCATTACTGCCCAAAGACCCCGGTCACCCGCGACCAGATGGCGTCGTTCATCGCCAGGGCCAAGGGGCTCGACCCCATCGTGCCCCCGGCGGCTGCGGTGACGTTCACCGCGGCGGGGGACATTGGTGGCCGCGATGATCGAGGCGGCGAGGTATTCCAATCGATGTCTGCACAAGGGGCGGATTTCTTCCTCCTGCTCGGCGATGTCTCGTACTCGCAGATCCAGCCGGAGTCGGCGTGGTGCGACTGGGCGAAGGGATACCTCGCGGCCGGTCATCCCATCCAGGTCGTCGGCGGCAATCACGAGGAGGATGGCGGACCCGATGGTTTCATCCGCAACTTCACCGCCTGTGTGCCCGATCGGATGGGCGCCGTCGGAGATTACGGGGTGGAGTACTACTTCGACGTTGGCCCGGTGCGGGTCATCATGGTCGCCGCCGACCTTTCCGTCGATGGTGTCTCCTTCGACTATGACCGTCCCGGCCCACACCGTGACTGGCTGCTGGCCCGCGTCGACGAGGCGGAAGCGGCGGGACGGTGGACCGTGGTCGGCACCCACAAGGTGTGTGTGACCGCCGGGAGCAAAGGTTGCGAGATCGGCGAGGCAATGATCGATGACCTGATCGCCCACGGCGCCGATCTGATCCTCCACGGCCACGACCACAACTTCCAGCGCTCCCATCAGCTGCGATGTGTCGACGTCGACACCACCACCTCGAGCTGCATCGTCGACACAGACTCGGATTTCCAGGCCGAAGCCGGCGCGGTGATCGTGATCTCAGGATGGGCAGGCCGCCCCGGTTACGACGTGAGCGGCTCCGACCCCGAGGCCGGCTACTTCACCACGCTCGGCGGTCCGAACGTGACCGGTTGGGGGCCTGGCTACCTCACGGTGACCGTCACCGACAGCACGCTCACCGGCACCTGGACCACGGTCGGAGGCGGCAACACCGACACCTTCACGATTCAAAGGTGAGCAGCACCATCATCGGATGATCTCGAGGTGTACCTTTTGGTGGCGAAAGGAGGTTGCCATGCCGTGGGATATCACCGTTGAGTTGGAGAACCGGCCGGGCACGCTCGCCGAGCTCGGTGAAGCCGCAGGGCAGAAGGGCGTCAATCTGGGGGGTATCTGCGGATTCCCGTGTGAGGGCGTCGGCGTCATCCACCTGCTCGTTGACGACGCGGCGGCGGCGCGAAATGCGTTCGACGCTGCCGATATCAGCGTCACCGACGAGCGCGAGGTGCTGGTCATCGACATCGAAGACCGTCCCGGCGAGATGGGGCGGTTGACCCGTCGTTTCGCCGATGCGGGGATAAACGTCGACCTGCTCTATCTGGCTACGAACACCCGGGCCGTGGTCGGGGTGGATGATCTGGAGGCAGGGCGCGGACTGCTGTAGATCAGTAGATCAGTAGATCAGTAGCTGCCTTCGCTGCTGGGCTACTCGCTACTGAGCTACTTCTTCTCTCCTTCGGCTTCGAGCTCCTCGCCGACAATCCGCGCCGCCAGCGCTCCGTCGACCTCTTCGGCGGATTGCATGACCGCTCCGATCACCTGACCCTTCATCTTCGGGTCATCGGCGCCGAGGTCGGCGATCGTTTGCCGTACCAGCCGGCGAGTTTCGTCCTCCGATAGCGAATCGGGGAGGTACTGCGACAGATAGTCGATCTCGAAGGCAAGCCCGTCCGCATGCTGCCGACCCCGCTCGCCGAGGCCTTCGTACTCGGCACGCGCCTTGTCCATCCGTTTGACGTAGCTCGCTATCGTTGACCGGTAGAGGTCGTCGTCCACCTCACCGCTGAAGCCCGGTGCGCTCTTGGCGACGGCCACTTCTGACTCGACCTGTCGGATCACGTTCAGCGTCGCACGGTCACCCTCCTTCATGGCGGCGACTCGCGCCGCGGCAAGGTCTTCCTGGATGCTCATGTTTCCTCCGGTCGACGCGTGCGGGCGATGACTAGTCATCGGGTAAACCCTGTTCAGGGAAACCGCTTGCCTAGTCCCCAACCGAGCCCGTACACTATCGACAAGCCGGGTGAGAGCCCGGTAAAACATGGGGGGTCCATGTGAAAGCATTCACATTCACAAGCACGATCGGCGAGGTACGAGGAGACAACGCCGTGCTCACCATCAGCGACTGGCGCGAGATCGGCGCCTGCCGTGACTCCGACCCCGACCTTTTCTTTCCGATCGGGACCACCGGCGTGGCGGCCACCCAGATTCGCCAAGCCGTCGCCATCTGCTCCGCGTGCTCGATCCAGGAAGAATGTCTGCAATACGCGCTCGAGACCAACCAGGAAGCCGGCATCTGGGGTGGACACCCTGAAGATGACCGGCGCCGCCTCAGAAAGCGTTGGCTCGCCGAGCGCCGCAAGCATCGGCAAGCAAGCTAAGAGGCTCCGCAAGCAGGGCGCGACCCGGTCTCTATGTGCAAGGCCATTGCGGAGCCGTGGCCCGAGCGGCCCGCCGCGAAGCGGCTAGAGCGGGAAAAATCGCGCTCCGCAAGCAGGGCGCGACCCGGTCTCTATGTGCAAGGCCATTGCGGAGCCGTGGCCCAAGCGGCCCGCCGCGAAGCGGCTAGAGCGGCAAAAATCGCGCTCCGCAAGCAGGGCGCGACCCGGTCCCTATGCGCAAGGCCATTGCGGAGCCGTGGCCCGAGCGGCCCGCCGCGAAGCGGCTAGAGCGGCAAAAATCGCGCTCCGCAAGCAGGGCGCGACCCGGTCTCTATGTGCAAGGCCATTTTGCGGAGGCGCGGAGTTCACCCGCCCTCCCCATCAGCGATCGGTATCACATGGTGCCTTCCAACCCTGGGCTCCCAGGGTCGCAAGGCGGTCCTCCGAGCCCAGGGTTCGCAGGGCCGCTGCGGCGAGAGCGGGCAGGGAGTTCCAGCTCCGGTCGCTCAGGTCTCCGGGCCGAAGCCGACGTCGCGCTTCAAGGCGGACTCGACTTCGATGAACCCGACCTTGTCCACGACGATGCCGTGAAGGTGCCCGAGCACATCGCGAACCCACAGCAGCTGCGTCCCGTCTGACACCGCCTCCTCGAACTCCTTGGCGACGTCGCGGCCTGGCTCGACCTCGATCTCGAGCTCCCGCACCGAAGCGATGCCGAAGCGAACGGTGTCGGTCTCGTCCATCTCTTACATCCAGTCAGTTGGTGATGACTAACTCGGGGTGGGTACGCAGCCTAGGTCCACGTGCGTCGAGTTCGGCGGCGAGTCGTTCGAAAGCGGCCGCAGCTTCTCCCTCGGGATCAACGACCACAACCGGCTGTCCGGCGTCGGCCCCTTCTCGCAGGTTCGGCAGTAGGGGGATCTGTGCGAGTAGGTCGACCTCGAGCTTGTCTGCAAGCCCTTGCCCTCCCCCTTCTCCGAAGATCGGATAACGCTTGCCGTCGTCACCGGTAAACCAGGACATGTTCTCGACCACACCGATTACCTTTTGGTTGACCTTCTCCGCCATCAGGCCGGCGCGTGCGGCAACCCGCTCTGCCGTCGGTTGAGGCGTCGTCACCACGATCGTCTCGGCCCTTGGAAGGAACTGGCTGAGCGAGATGGCAACGTCGCCGGTTCCGGGAGGCATGTCGATCAGCAGGTAGTCGGGCTCGTCCCAATGGACATCGACCAGGAACTGCTCGATCGCTTTGTGCAGCATCGGCCCCCGCCAGATGACGGGTTGATCGTCACCGACGAAGTAATCCATCGACATCACGGTGACACCGTACGCTTCCGGAGGAAGCAGCATCTCATCGAGCACAACCGGCTGCCGATCGATACCGAGCATCTTCGGGACCGAGAAGCCCCACACATCGGCGTCGATGATTCCGACCCGTTTTCCCTGCCGGGCTAGGGCAACGCCGAGGTTCACGGTAACGGTCGACTTGCCGACGCCTCCCTTGCCCGAGGACACGCCGATCACCCTGGTCTTTGATCCCGGTTTGCCGATGGTGACCTCACGGATGTTGTCCTCGCCGCGGACCTTTTGCACCACGCCGGTCCGCTCGGCGTCGGTCATCGAGGTGAAATCGACGGTAACCACCTCGACCCCGGCGACACTGGTGGCCGCAGCGGTGACGTCGGCAGTCAACTGGTCCTTGAGCGGACAGCCCGGCACGGTGAGAGCGACCTGCACCCTGACCGTATCGTCGGAAACGGCCTCGATTTCGCGCACCATCCCGAGGTCGCTGAGGCTGCGATGGAGTTCGGGATCCTGTACCGCGCCAACCGCAGTTCGTACCGCTTCGAGGTCCACCGCAACCAACTCCTATCCAGATAGTGGATAGAAACTATAATGATCATCGAGAAGTTTCAGATCGGCGCACGACAGGCGGATCTGACGCTTGAAACCCGAGCACAGCCAAGGATCACATGGACACCGTGCAGTTCGATCGACAGGTGAGCGATCTCGCATCGGCGCTCGGCGACGCCACGAGGCGTGGCATCTATGTCACCGTCCGAGAGTCGCCAGAGCCGATCACGGTGTCCAAGATCGCAGAGCTGTTCGACATCCATGCCAACGTGGCACGGCACCACCTCGACCACCTCGTCGCCGACGGCTACCTGCGCGTGTCTCGCAAACGCCCGGAAGGACGCTCGGGGCCAGGGGCTGGACGGCCGGCGAAACACTACGAGGCGACGTCCAAGGACGTGTCCGTGCAGTTCCCCGCCCGCCGCTACGACCTGCTGGCCGAGCTGATGCTGCGCGTCGTGGAAAGGATCGCGCCCGACAATGCCGGCGCTATCGCCGAGGAGGTGGGCCGGGAATATGGGCGTGAGCTCGCCGCCGAGCTGGGCTTCGGAAATGAAGCCGGCTACGAGGCAGCAGCGCGAGCCGTGGCCACGGCAATGATGGGTGTTGGGTTCGGCATCGAGGCGCAGCCAGGCGGGCACCGCCTCGTCACCCGGCACTGTCCGTTCGGGGCGACTGCCGATGCCCACCCGGACATCGTGTGTCGCCTGGATCAGGGGATGGTGTCCGGCCTCCTCGAACGAACCAATCAGCACTCGTTGGTGATCGTCACGCCGCACAGCGAAGAAGACGACGCCTGCCTGACCGAGATCTGAGAGCCGCAAGTCGCAAGTCGCAAGTCGCAAGTCCCGGGGCTTATCCGGATCGCAAATCGGAAAGGAACGTATCCACCTCGGCCGGTGTCCGCAACCGGATGATGTCGAGGTGAGACCAGCGCGGGTCGATGGACTTCTGTTCGTACTTCTCTCGCGTGTGGCGAAACCGCGTCCAGGTCCACACGATGATGTTCTTCTCCGGTCGGGGATCAAAGAAGTTGTTCAACGGCTCTCGGTTCCCGTTCCACAGCTCCTCACGGGTGATCGCTCGGCGCACGGTTCGGGCGATCACACGACGCATGACCTCGGACCGTGCAACGTCGAGCCAGACAACGGTGTCAGCCCGTTGCCACACCAGATCCAGAACACCCTTGGACGTGTAGTTGCCATCGATGACCCATGATTTCCCGGCAACAATCGGTCTCAGTCTCTCCTGGAATTCGTCAGCGGGTAATTCCGCCCAACCCGGCTGATTGTGAATCGAGTCGAGTTCGATGAAGGGGAGGTTGAGGGCGGTGGCGATGGCGCTCCCCACGGTCGTCTTCCCTGCACCAGAGATGCCAACGACCGAGATACGTTGCATGAGGCGAGCGTCGCGAGTCGAGAGTCGCGAGTCAAGAATCCAGACGGCGTCCGCGAGCTGCTTGGTACTCGCGACTCATGACTCGCGACTCATGACTCGCGACTCATGACTCATGACTCATTCCCCTATGTCTTCGTTCCAGACTTCCGGCCGCGCCGCGATGAAGGCCGTCATGAGGTCGACACAGCGCTGATCATCGAGCACCTCGACCTCGACGTTGCGCGCGCTGAGCAGAGCCTCGCCGCCGAGGAATGTCTGGTTCTCCCCGACCACCACCCTCGGAATGCCGTAGAGGAGGATCGCTCCCGTGCACATGTCGCACGGCGATAGCGTCGTGTAGATGATGGCCCTGCGGTACTCGGAAGCCGAGAGGCGACCGGCGTTCTCGAGGCAATCCATCTCGGCGTGAAGTACTGCGCTCGACCGCTGTATGCGTTGGTTGTGACCGCGGCCCACGATCTCTGCGTCGACGACGAGCACGGAGCCGATCGGGATTCCGCCCTCGGCAAGACCTTGCTCAGCCTCTTCGATCGCCGCGTCCAGAAAGGGGTCGCTCATGGCGCCCGAGGGTACCCCGCTGAGCCCTGGTCTACTGATCTACCGATCTACCGATCTACCGATCTACTGATCTATTGATCTACTGATCCACAGCCGCCATGTTCCGTAGGACCATGGGCAGGATCCCGCCGTGGCGGAGGTAGTCGATCTCGATCGGCGTGTCGACGCGCGCTGTGCATGCGAACTCCGTCGCGGTTCCATCCTCTTTGGTGGCGGTGACTGCGACCTCTTGGCGCGGTTGCAGACGGTCGTCGACGGCGATCGAGAACGTTTCCGTCCCGTCCAGGCCAAGGCTCCCTGCGGTCTCACCCTCAGGGAACGCAAGCGGCAAGACTCCCATCATCACCAGGTTGGAGCGGTGGATCCGTTCGAAGCTCTCCGCGATCACGGCTCTCACGCCGAGCAGGAAGGTGCCCTTGGCCGCCCAGTCCCGCGATGAGCCCATGCCGTAGTCCTTACCGGCAAGCACGACGAGCGGGACATCCTCGGCCTGATAGTGCAGCGAGGCTTCGTACACGGTCTTGACCTCCCCGTCGAGCAGATCGGTCGTCCACCCGCCCTCGGTACCGGCCGCTAGCTGGTTGCGCACGCGAACGTTGGCAAACGTGCCACGGGTCATCACCCTGTCGTTGCCGCGCCGCGAGCCGTAGGAGTTGAAATCTCCCGGCTCGACACCCTGGGCGATGAGGTACTGCCCGGCCGGCGAGTCGACAGCGATCGCTCCCGCCGGGCTGATGTGGTCGGTGGTGATCGAGTCGCCGAGCACGAGCAACGCTCTCGCTCCATCGATCGGCGTGATCGGCGACGCCTCGGGGTCGAGGTCGACGAAGAAGGGCGGCTCCTGAATGTACGTGGAAGACGGATCCCAGGGGTACAGCAATGACGAGCTGGTCCGCACCGCCTGCCATTCGCCGGACCCGTCGAACACGGAGGCGTACTTATCGGTGAACTGATCGCGCTTCACGGAGGCCTCGACCACCGCAGCAATCTCGTCCTGCGTCGGCCACAGGTCGCTGAGGTACACGTCATTGCCGTCACGGTCGGTACCGAGCGGCTCGGAGGTGAGGTCGATGTCGATGGTTCCGGCAAGGGCGTAGGCCACGACGAGGGGAGGCGACGCCAGATAACTTGCACGAACGTCGGGGTTGATCCTTCCCTCGAAGTTGCGGTTTCCTGACAGCACGGCCGTGACCACCAGCTTGTGCTCATTCACCGCCGCGGAGATCGGCTCCGGCAACGGTCCCGAGTTCCCGATGCACGTCGTGCAGCCGTAGCCGACGGTGTAGAAGCCGAGGGCCTCGAGGTCGTCGAGCAGGCCGGCGTCTACGAGATAGTCGGTGACGACCTTCGAGCCTGGAGCGAGCGAGGTCTTCACCCAGGCCTTGCGGTTGAAGCCACGCGCTCTGGCATTGCGGGCGACGAGCCCGGCGCCGATCATCACGTCGGGATTGGAGGTGTTGGTGCACGAGGTGATGGCGGCGATGACCACATCCCCCTCGCCGAGCTCGAACGTCTCCCCGTCGGCGGTGACCGTCACCCGTTCGCCGGCGGCCGCACCCGCCGGTCGGAGGCCACCGATGTCGCGCTGCCATTGCGCTTTCACCTGCCCCAGTTCCACACGATCCTGGGGGCGCCGCGGTCCGGCGAGCGACGGGATCACCGTGCCCATGTCGAGCTCGATTTCCGAGCTGTATGTGATCGATCGCGTGTCGTCGCGCCACAGCCCCTGCTCCCGGTAGTACTGCTCGACGGCTTCGACAAGCGACTCGTCCCGGCCGGTGAGCCGCATGTAATCGAGGACGCGAGCATCGACTGGGAAGAATCCGATCGTCGCCCCGTATTCGGGTGACATGTTGGCGATGGTGGCCCGATCGGCCACCGGCATGTCCTCGAGGGCCGGGCCATAGAACTCGACGAACTTACCAACGACTCCGTGGGCGCGGAGCATCTCGGTCACCCTGAGCACAAGATCGGTCGCCGTTGAGCCCTCTGCGAGCGTGCCGGTGAGCCGGAACCCGACGACCTCGGGCAGCAGCATGTAGATCGGCTGGCCGACCATGACCGCTTCGGCCTCTATGCCGCCGACACCCCACCCGACGACACCGAGGCCATTGATCATCGTCGTGTGCGAGTCGGTGCCGACCAGCGAGTCGGGAAACAGCATCCCATCGGCGTCCCAGGCGACCTTCGCCAGGTACTCGAGGTTGACCTGATGGACGATCCCGGTGGCGGGTGGAACGACGCTGAAGTCGTCGAAGGCCGCCTGGCCCCACTTGAGGAACTCGTAGCGCTCGCGGTTGCGGGCGAACTCCATCTCCGAGTTGATCGTCAACGCCATCGATGAGTTGAAGGCGTCGACCTGCACCGAGTGATCGACGACGAGATCGGCAGGAACCTGTGGGTTGACCAGCGCAGCCGTCGTCTCGTCACCGGTCATCCGCACGATTGCGTCTCGCATGGCGGCCAAGTCGACCAGCGAAGGGACGCCGGTGAAGTCTTGCAATACGACGCGGGCAGGCTTGAAGGCGACCTCGGCCTCGCCGACTTTGGCTGGGTCGTATTGGGTCACGGCCCGTACGTCCGCGTCTGTGATCACGCGGCCATCGTGGTTCCGCAACACCGATTCGAGCAGCACCTTGATCGAGTACGGCAACGCATCGATATCCCCCATATCCCTGAGGGCATCGAGGCGGTAGATGATGCGCTCACCGAGCGGCGTGTCAATGGTGGTCCTGGCGTTGAAGGGATCGTGCGTCATCGTGAGCCCTCGCAGACTGATCGGGGTCTACAAGCTCATGATATAGCTGTTCGGTCCTTCCCATCGGGCTGAAAAACGCTCCAAGGTGGTGAGGAACCTGCGCTGAGCCCCAACGTCTGCCGACCGTCGGGCGGCAGCCACCTCCCCCAGAAGGGGAGGAAACGAACCGACAGCCACCGCGTGAGCTCAGCTTGCTCCGCTTGCGACTCGCAACTTGCGACTTGCGACCTGCGACCTGCGACTTGCGACTCGCGCCTCAATCCGGCCCGATTCGGTGCCGATGCAACAGGGTCAGGCGAAGGGGAGACAACAACGATGAAGCGGTTGATCGCCGGAGCGGTGGTCGCCGGTGTTGCGGTGTTTGCCGGCGTCGGCGCCTTCCAGGACGACACCGTACGCGACTCGACCGGCGCCATCGTCGAAAGTGGCGGGCTCGGCGCCTTCGTCATCGAGAGTGGAGATTGCCTCAACCTCCCTGATGGGGACCTCGTGCAGTCGGTGGAGGGGCTGCCTTGTTCCCAGGCGCACGACGCCGAGGTGTACGGCATGTTCGACATGGTGCAGAACGCGTACCCGGGGGCGAGCGAGATCGAAAACGCCGCCGTCAACGGTTGTTTGACCAGTTTCGATCCCTTCGTAGGCCTCGCCTACGAAATCTCAGAGCTCGAGATCTTCTGGCTCGAGCCAACCGAGGAGTCGTGGGATGAAATCGACGATCGAGAGAT
>JADFIY010000262.1 GCA_022566415.1 Acidobacteriota bacterium | reverse complement strand
AGTGAGGTCACCCTCATGTTAGCGGGCTCTCGACCGTCCGGCTAGAATGCGACGTTACCAGAATGCCCGTTCTGGGCTACCCGTCAACGGGAGACGACATGAATCGCGCCACAAACCGAGTCACTGCGACGGTCCTTCCCACGTCGAAGGCCACCTTCCTGGCTAACTCGGCGGTGCGGGTCACCGCGATTGCTGTGCGGGTTACCGCGATCGTCGCGCTCGTTTGGTCATGGTCGCTACCCGTGCCCGTGCTCGCCCAGGATGCGACCGGAGAGTGGCGGGCGTACGCGGGCGACCAGCACAGCACCAAGTACTCGGCGCTCGACCAGATCAACGCGGACAACGTCGCGGACTTGCGGGTGGAATGGAGTTGGGACGCCGCTGCGGTGGACGCCGCCACTGGGGAGCCCCCACGTGGCTTCCGTGCCACCCCGCTGAAGATCGGCGACCGCCTCTACGTCAGTACCGCGTTGAACCAGGTGGTCGCGCTCGACCCCGGCACCGGCGAGCTCGAGTGGGTGTTCGACCCGAAGGCCTACGAATTCGAGGCCGGGGCACACGGTGGGCTGGCCAGCCGCGGCGTGGCGTACTGGAGCGACGGCGCCGGTGAGGAGCGCATCGTGTTCGCCACGGGTGGCATGCAGCTCTTCACCCTGGACCCCGAAACCGGCGCCCTCGACCGCAACTTCGGCGAAGACGGCTACGTCGACCTCATGCTCGGACTGGGTCGCGACATCGACCGCGCGGACTACAACATGAAATCGCCGCCGACCATCTGCGGAAACACGATCGTGTTGGGGTCGATCGTCAACGACCTGGGGCTGACCCGGCAGATGCCGCCGGGCCACGTGCGCGGCTACGACGTCCGCACCGGCGAGATGAAGTGGATCTTCCACACCATCCCCCAGGAGGAGGAGCTCGAGGTCGAAACCTGGGAGAACGAGTCCTGGCGCTACACGGGCAACACGAACGTGTGGTCCTGGATGAGCTGCGACGAGGAGCTCGGGTTCGTGTATCTGCCGATCGGGACCCCGAGCGACGACTGGTATGGTGGGCATCGGCTCGGCGACAATCTGTT
The DNA here is from genome assembly GCA_022566415.1 of Acidobacteriota bacterium. Taxonomy (GTDB): domain Bacteria; phylum Actinomycetota; class Acidimicrobiia; order Spongiisociales; family UBA5794; genus JACZST01. The sequence continues at coordinate 1,154 of JADFIY010000262.1, read as the reverse complement.
CGCCGAGAGCTTGGTGGCACTCGACGCCGACACCGGCGAGCACATCTGGCACTTCCAGGCGGTGCACCACGGTGTGTGGGACTACGACTTCCCGACCGCGCCCAACTTGGTCGACATCGTCGTCGACGGCCGCCCGATCAAGGCGGTGGTCCAGGTCAGCAAGCAAGCGTTCACCTACGTATTCGACCGGGTGACGGGTGAGCCGGTCTGGCCGATCGAGGAGCGGCCCGTGCCAGCCAGCACGGTACCCGGCGAGCGGCTCTCTCCCACCCAGCCATTCCCCACCAAACCCCCACCCTTCGATCGGCAGGGAGTGACGATCGACGACCTGATCGATTTCACGCCGGAGCTTCGTCAGCAGGCGCTCGACATCATCGAGGACTACGTCATCGGTCCGATCTTCACCCCTCCGATCGTCGCTGGGTATGACGGTAAGGAAGGGCTCATCCAGGTCCCCGGCATCATCGGCGGCGCGAACTGGCCCGGCGGTGCGGTCGACCCCGAGACCGGCTATCTCTTCGTTCAGTCGGCGACCTACCCCTGGGTGACCGCGCTGGAGGCGCCCAACCCCGACTCGTCGGACCTGGCGTACCGCTTCGAGACGTGGAGCCGCCAACCGCCCGGTCCACGTGGGCTGCCGCTACTCAAGCCGCCGTACTCGCGGTTGACCGCGATCGATCTGAACCGGGGCGAGATCGTCTGGCAGGTGCCGCATGGTGACGGCCCCCGCGCCAGAGTCAACGAGATCATCGGTGACGGCAGCGACGTCGGGCCACTCGGCTGGCAGGCACAGTCCGCGGTCAACGGGAACGCGGGGCTGGTGACCAAGACGCTGTTCTTCGTCAACCAGGGCATCACCCCAATCGGCAACCAGCTCGGCGTGATGCGCGCCTTCGACAAGGCGACCGGTGAGGTGGTGTGGGAGCACCCGATCGATACATCGCCGCGTGGAGCGTTGATGACCTATCTGCACGAGGGGAAGCAATATCTAGTGCTGGGTGTGGCTGGCGGCGACAGCCAGCCGGGATTGCGGGCCTACGCTCTGCCGTAGTCGATCGCTCGGAGCTCCAAACGGCCCACACGGCGACGCTCGCCCGCTATTGGGCCCCGGTCAACTCGTCGAACACGTTCCGGCTACGCCCCGGCCCGAGCGG
>JADFIY010000003.1 GCA_022566415.1 Acidobacteriota bacterium | reverse complement strand
TCATCGTGGTGCGGAGCAGGGGCGAGCATAAGGATGAGGCGCGGGTCGCCATGGTCGACATCTTCGAGATCCTCGGCGACGAGCACCCGCTGACCCTCCCCTACCGGCGTCAGTTGGCAACCGCGTTGAACTGAGCAGCCAGTTCCCAGTTCCCAGTTCCCGGTTCGTACGTAATACGTAATACGTAATACGTAATACGTTCTCTCCGAGTCCCCAGTTCGTACGTAACTACGTAATACGTTTCTCCAGCACCGCCTCTAGACCGACGGTGACGGGGTTTTCGAGTCCGGCGACGCCGCGTATCGCGGCAAGAACGCCGGGGATGAACGCGGTGCGGTCGGTGGTGGTGTGCCGGATGGTGATCGTTTCGCCGGTCCCTCCGAGAATGACGATCTGGTCGGCGACGATACCGGGCAGCCGAATCGCGTGGACCGGCACCCCGGAGACATCGGCCCCCCGGGCTCCGGCGACGAGTTCAGCTGAATCCGTGTGTCGGTGCTGTGTGGCCGCCGCTGCAATGCGTTCGGCGGTTGCGATGGCCGTTCCGGACGGTGCGTCGGCCTTGCGATCGTGATGCAGCTCGATCACCTCCGCTGCGGCAAAGTGCGGGGCGGCGATCTCGGCAAGTTGCATGGTCACCACTGCCCCGATGGAGAAGTTGGGAACGATGAGGCAGTTCGGAGGCCCGCTTCCCCATCGCTCGGTCACCTGGGCGATCCGGTCGGCATCGAACCCCGAGGTACCGACCACGCAGTGCAACCCAAGTCTCTGCCAGACGTCGAGATTGCCTACGACGACGTCGGGCAAGGTGAACTCGACGACAACATCGGCATCGGCCATGATCTGTCGCGATCCCTCGACGGTGGCGCCGGCGATTGTGGAGCCCGCATGCTTCGGGTCGAACAGCGGACCAAGGTCGAGGTCGTCGGTTGCCTCGATGGTCTCGGCGACCAGGGTGCCCATCCGTCCGGCGGCGCCAGAGACCCCTACGATCACTGGACGAACTCGTTGAGATCCTCGACATCGAACGGACCGGTGGCGCCGAGCACATACGGTCCTCCGTACGCAGCACCGGCCGCCTCGACCACATCATCGAGGGTGACCGCATCGACCCTGGCGACGATCTCGTCGACGGAGAGATGCTCGAGACCGGTGATCTCGTTGCGACCGAGCCGGTTCATCCGGCTATCTGCATCTTCGAGAGAGATTGCAAGCGACCCCTGCACGTTTCCCCGCGCCCGCGCCAGCTCATCCTCGGTGATGCCGCTGTCCATCATTTTGTCGAGCTCTCCGCGCACGAGTTTCAGCACTTCGGCGGTCTGATCCGGCGTCGTGCCGACGTACACCGCATTGGATCCGCTGTCGGCAAATGGGCTCCGGAATGAGTGAACCGCATAGGCGAGGCCGCGATTTTCGCGGATCTCTCGAAACAGACGGCTCGACATCCCTCCGCCAAGGACATGGTCGGCGACGATGAGAGCGAATCGCCGCTCGTCGTCGCGCTTGAGGCCGGGACCGCCAAACACCAGGTGTGCCTGTTCGGTGTCGCGCCGCACCACACCGACGCCCGACTCGTAGTCCGGCGTGCTGAGCGGTCGGTCGATCGCTTCTCCCTCCCACGTACTCCAATGCTTCTCGACGAGGGCCACCAGGTCGTCATGGTCGACGCGCCCGGTGACAGCAATCACGCACGAGCGCGGCGTGTAGCGCCTCGCCCAGTACCCACTCACGGTGTCGCGGGTCATCTCGGTTATGGAATCCTTTGTCCCGAGAATGGGCGGCGCCAACGGGTGCGATCCCCACAAAGTCTCAACGAACTGCTCGTGCGCCACGTCGGGGGGATCGTCCTCGTTCATGTTGATCTCTTCGAGCACGACGCCACGCTCGAGATCGATCTCCTCTTGGCGGAAGGCCGGCTTCTGTACCATCTCGGCGAGGATCTCCATGCCGGTGGGTAGGTCGACATCCCGCATCCGGGCCCAGTAGGCGGTGTATTCCTTGGAGGTGAAGGCATTATGGCGTGCCCCCATGGCATCGAAGGTTTCGCTGATGCGCTCCGCCGGCCACTCTTCTGATCCTTTGAACAAGAGGTGCTCGAGGAAGTGGCTGGCTCCCGCTTCGACCGGTGTTTCGTCGCGGCTGCCGGTGTCGACCCACACGCCGACGGCAAGCGATCGAAGCGCCGGCATGTCTTGAGAGATGATGCGCAGGCCATTGGGAAGCGTGGTGAAGTCGTAATGCATGGCCGCGATGTTAGGGAGGTCGGTCGCTCAGTAGCGCGGGGGGCCCTGGCTCACCCCGATGAAAAGAGCAACCCGATAGGTGAGCTGCGTCGGTGGCGCCGACCCGATCCCATCGAAATAGAAATCGAGCAGCCGCCAGGCGTCCGCTGCGGTCTCGAAGGCAAATACGGTGTCGACGATCTCGATGCCGAAACCGCGCCCTCGCCAAAACCTGGGATCTGCCGAGATGTCGTGCTGCGAAAACGCACAGAACTCGTCGTCCCCGGCGTTGTCGGCGATGACAATGGTGCCACCCGGCTTCACCGTGCGGTGGAGTTCCTCGAGGCCGGGAGTGGGATCGAGCGGCCCTCGCGAGAAGAAGTATGCCCAGGTGGCGTATGCAGCGTCGAGGGAACCATTACCAAACGGAAGCGCCTCGGCATCGGCCTGTACCCAGGTCCGGTGGCGGCTGCGGTCGATCATGGCCCTGGCGGGCTCAACGGCGACGATCCTGCGCTGCGGGTTGGCGAGCCGCTCGGCAGTGAAGCCGTCGCCTGCCCCGATGTCGGCGATCGTCCCCGCGGGGAGCAACCGGTCGAGCCGCTCGATGACGCGGCCCGGCCGGTCCATTGCCGCGCGCTCGATGGCGAACAGATCGGGACGATCGACGCCGTAGAACGGGATGATCGACATCGCTCAGTCTTCTACGGCGGGCGGTCTGCGGAGCGACTTCTGCTGAGAACGCGCTCGTTTGGTGTCGAGCCTCCGTTGCTTCGCCGACCGGCTCGGGCGCGTCTGTTTGCGCTGCGGGGGATCTGGCGCCAGCAGGGCAATAAGCCGCTCGCGGAGCCGTTGTCTGGCGATCCGTCGATTCCTCCACTGCGACCGCGTCTCGTCGACGGTGACCGCGACCACGGGCTCCGGCAACCGGTCGATCACAAGCCGGCGGGTCGCCTCGTCGAAGGCAGCGGAGGCCGCGGCATCGAAGCGCAGCACGACCTTGGTAGACGCCCGATTCGCATGCTGCCCGCCCGGCCCTCCGCTGGGAAGAAACGTCCATTCCAGTTCGGCGGCGGGAATCGTGACCTCGTCCGAGACGCGCAGGTCGTCCATGAGCCAACAGTATGCAGGGCCGTATTCCGTATCACGTACAACGTATTACGAACCCATGGGTCTACGCACTTCAACGCGCACGGCTATGACGCAGCATGTTGCTGGCTTGGGTTACGACCCTAAAGTCGCAGCGCAATGGAAAAAATGGACATAGCCCGAGATTGGCTACCGCGTTACACGGGAATGCCCCTCGAGGGTTTCGGAACGCACATCCTGCTGACGAACTTTGCCGACTACGTCGGACGATTCGCCGACCGATTTGGTTGCGACGTCGCCGGCAATGGACTCCCGATGCAGTCGGCGACGAGCGACGACGGAATCTCGATCATCAACTTCGGCATCGGCACCGCCAACGCGGCAACTGTGATGGATCTCCTCATCGCGGTCGATCCCAAGAGCGTGCTGTTTCTCGGCAAATGCGGCGGCCTGAAGCACTCCTCGGAGATCGGACACTTCATCCTCCCGATTGCCGCAATTCGGGGTGAGGGGACGTCGGACGAGTACTTCCCGCCTGCGGTTCCGGCCTTGCCTTCGTTCGAGCTCCACAAGATCGTGTCCGACGAGGTAGACAAGAAGCACCTCGAATATCGGACCGGCGTCGTCTATACGACGAACCGCCGCGTCTGGGAGCACGATCTGAGCTTCTTGGACAAGATGCGCTCGCTGACCGCGATCGCAGTCGACATGGAGACCGCGACGATCTTCATCGTCGGTCATGCCAATGGCATTGCCCGCGGTGCCCTCTTGCTCGTCTCCGATGTTCCGCTACGACCAGAAGGCATCAAGACTCAAGAGAGCGATCGCAAGGTGACCGCGACATGGTCTGACGTTCACCTCGAGATCGGCATCGATTCGGTGACCCGAATCGCAGAAGAGGGGCTCGGGGTCAAGCACTTCAGGTTCTGATCCCGACGCACAGGGTGGTATCCGACTCCTCCCATCAGGCAGGTATGGGCGACGGCTTCTGGGCGTAGTCTCGGAGATGATTTGGCGAGGCTGGAGCGATGATGGCCTTCGGCGAGTGCACGGTTCGGGCGAAAATCATGATCGATCGACCCTCCAGAGACGTGCTTGCCTCTGTCGCGGATACCGATAACGACCTGGCGTCTCCGTGATGCTGGATTGGCTGCGGGACCGGTGGCAGGACCTGACTACCAAACCATGCGAGGCCTGCGGGAAGCCGGTGGCGGTCACTGCCTACCGCGAGACGGGGAGGAGTCGGAAAGGAAGCTGGTGGGCTGGTGGTGACGTGGAACTGGAGTGCCCTAACTGCGGCGACACCTTCTGGACCAAGAAGTGACCAGGCCCGACGGCTTGACACCACCCGCCAATCGCAGCACACATGGGCGGCGTGACCTACGCGGTCGAGGTTTGCTCGCCCACTCGCCTCAAAATAGCCCCCCTCCCCGCCTCCGGCGGTACTCCCCCAAAAGGTGAACAGTCGCGCTTGGCTGCGAGGCGCCATTGGCGGACCCTTTGCCTCACCTCAGAGGGAGGTGCCGAGGTTTGGCGAGGCGGAGGGGATTGGACCGTTTGTCGTAGTCACGGCTCGACCCCCCTCCCCGCCCTGCGGGGGGCACTCCCCCCTGAGGGGGAGCAAAGACCTGCACCCCTCCCCCGGGTGCGCCGGTTCTCCCCCCTCAGGCCCAAGCTCCACCCGTGACCCCAACCGTCGCACTATCGCCAAGCACGACACCAAAGGGGGGAGAAACCCGACCGCGACTCACGACTGGCGATTGGCGACTCGGACTCGAAGCGCCCCTCCCTCCCCAGCGGGGCAACTATCAAGTACGACGTTCTGCTACTTGCCACTGGCTACTCGCATTTGACAGGCCCTTACAATGGTCTGTTCATGCGCGCCCACGATGAGTCAGTTCTCCGCGAGGTCCTTCCACCCGAAGATCGGGTGATCGAGGCCGTTGTCGCCCGCTACCAGCGTGTCGCACCGGCGGTGACCCGTTTCGCTCGATCGATCGCAGGCAACGATGAGCTCACGGTGCGACTCGGTTCGCAAGCGTCCGCTTCACCCGATGAGATCGTGATCGACCCCGGAGTGTTTCAGGCCGCGTACGCACGGGCGGCTCCGGTGACCCCAACCGAGGTTGCACTCACCTCGGCGCTGCACGAGGCGGTGCACCTGATCGCCACCGATTTCGAAGAGGAGCGTCCGATCCCCGACTCGTGGATGGCGCACCGAGAGTCGCTGGAGAACACCGCAGAACCGCCTCCGCTCGCCGAGCTGACCACCTACGAGTGGACCGAGCCTGACCCCACCTCCGCTGACGACGATCAGGTGTACCGCTATGACGACGTGCCGACGGTGTCGGCCGTATCGCTCCTCGATGCGCTGAGCACGGTGGCCGGTCCGGCCGCCCAGGCGATGTTCTTCGCCATCGAGGACGCTCGCCAGGAACGCAAGCACATGGCGCCCTTTCCTGGAGCCCGGTCTGTGCTCTCCGACCTGTACCGGGCGGCGGTCCCCGGTGGGTTCGCCAAAGCAAGGCCGCTCGGCCAATTCGCCCTGGCCTGTTTCCTGCTCGTCGGCGACTATCTCGATCGGGAGGCGTTGCAGAAGATGGCTGCTCCGCACGTTGCCCTGGCCATCGACGACGCCATGCCCTTCCTCGACCCGATGCCCGAGTTGGAAGATCCGTGGACGGTCGGTGGGGTCGCGCTCCAGCTGATCGAGGTGGCGCGTATGCACGGCATCCTCACCGAGGGGGCAGCAGCCGACGCCCCCATCGGCCGGAGCGAGGGCCGCGAGGCAGATCAGTCGTCAATCGTCGAGAGTGTCGACGCGGTGAGGGTGGTCACCCCGCCGCTCGCAGACCAGGATTCGTACGAGCAGACCCGCCAGGCGGCGCAGGCGGTTTCTGCCGAGCACGGTCGTCATGGGGAGGCGGATCAGGCAGGCGATCCTGCAACCGATCAGCTGATGAAGGTGTCGACCAGCCCAACGGTGTACCTGCCAACGGGTCAATCCGGCAAACTCATCGTCACCGACCTCCCGTACTCCTTCAGCCGGTTTGGTCCCCAGGGTCGCAAGATGCTGCTGGCCGCAGCCGATGAGTGGGGGGTTGCCCAGCGCCGGGTGTCCGGAGCGCTCTATCCGTTGTTTCTCGCCAACCAGCGCAGGGGACTACGCACCGGGTTCGATGCCGGTGACCTCTCTCCGTACACGCCGCTCCTCCTGGCCGGTGGCTTCTACGAGCGAATGTTTGAGCGGCGCGATCTGCCCAACCGGCGGTCCTACGGAGTCAGCCTGCTCGTAGACGGCTCGGCATCGATGCTTCAGGCCCGCGAGCTGCCCAATGGGCGCAAGAAGCCGTGGGCGCTCGCCGCCGCCATCCTCGGCGCCTGGACGCTGGCGCGGCTCGCCGACGAGCTACAGATCGAGTTCGAGGTGGCCATCTTCAACCGCGGGTTCGTTGCGGCGCCCGACGACACACAGCGCTCGTATGTCGAGCGCCGGGGAAGAACGACCGGGGCGCTCCGGCGAACCCAGGGTGGTTCCGCGGAGCGACTCACCCTCACCGTCAACCACTATCTCGTCAAGCGGTTCAGCGACCGATGGCGCGGCGCTGAAGAGGTCCTCGCCGGCTTGTTCTGGATGGCGGCCACACCGCGGGAAGCCGTCAGAGAGACCCGCAGGAACCCACTCGTCGCCCCTCCGTTGGCGATGTTCGACAAGGCCGCCAACGTCGATGAGTTCAACCTCGCCTACGCTGCAGAGCGGCTCTCGTCGCGCAACGTGTCGCATCGAATCATCGTCGTGCTCGCCGACGGGATGACCCGCGGCTCGGTCGCCGCCCTCGCCGCGACCACATCGTCGATCGATCGCGGCGGCACGACCGTGCTCGGGATAGGGATCGGGGACGACACCGTGCAGGCCGCCTATCAACGCAACGCTGTCGTCCAGCAGCCGGATGCGCTCGCCACGGCGATGATCGACGGGGTGCGAGCGTCGCTGTTCCGCTCGATCACAGCAGGCGGCGGCGGTAGCTGGTGGATGGACGCAACCCGACAGATCACAGACAACTCATACGCCAACTGAGGAGCACCATGGCCGACACCGTCACCTTCGAGGATCCCGCAGGCGTGGGGAAACCAATTGAGCTGGAAACGGTGACGATTCCAAAAGACGTCCCAGACGCCGATCTGCGCCACGACCACATCCCGGAGCCCGATCCCTACTACGTCGACATCGGCATGCTGTACCGCCTCGCCATGCTCGAACAGACCAGAAAGAGCCGCTTCGAGGGGATCCCACTCCACCTTGCGCTGCGAGGTCACATGGGCACAGGAAAGGACCACGACCTCGAGCAATTCGCCGCGCTCACCAGGCTCCCCTACTACCGCATCCCCCTGACCGGTGAAGTGCGAGACATCACCCTCATCGGGTCGGTGAAGCTGCACGGTGATGGCAAGGGTGGCACCGAGAGCCGGTGGGAGGATGGCGACATCACCAGAGCTATTCGCGGACCGGCGTTGGTGAACCTTTCGGAGTTGAATGCCGCAGGAGCCGAGACCCTGTTCGCGTTGCATGGGCTCCTCGATCGCCACCAGGCGCTCGAGCTCCCGACCGGGGAGATGGTTCGCCTCCGCGATGATGTGCGCGTGTTCGGAACGTTCAACCCGACTGACCTGAGGGACTATGCCGGGACCCAGACCCTGAACAAGGCCTTCGCCGACCGATGGATCATCTGGGAGAAGGAATTCCCGTCAGAGGATGAGCTTCAGCTGATGCTGCTGCGCCGCCATCCGGACATGCGCAAGGAGCTCGTCGAGATGATCCCGAAGCTCGCCGTCGAGATCAACGAGTCGTTCATAGCCGGCGACGCTACCACCAGGGTGGAAACGCCGATGAGTCTTCGAACGGTCCTCGACCGCCTCCCCGCCGGTCTCGATATGTACGCCGAGGCCGAGGATCCGTTACGGAGCGCCTGGGAGGAGTTCGTCCTCCCCCATATCGATGCGTTCGACAGGGACCACTACGACACGGTGTGGGCCGCCGTGGTCCGCAAGGGCCCGGCGGGGCTACCGTTCCCCGGCTAACCAACGGGAGGGGCTATGCCTTCATTCGATGTCGTTTCACGGGTCGATAACCAGGAGGTTCGCAACGCAGTCGACCAGTCGATGCGTGAGATCGTCAACCGGTACGACTTCAAAGGAACGAACACAACCGTGGCCCTGACCGACGAAGGAATAACGGTCGAGTCGGCGTCCGACCAAAGGGTCGAGGCAGCCATCGACGTGCTCAAGACCAAGCTCGTCCGGCGCAAGGTTTCGTTGAAGTCGCTTGCAGGGGGCGAGATCAAACCGGCCGCCGGCGGGCGCTCCCGCGCCGAGTACACGCTGAGCCACGGCATCTCGCAGGATGCGGCACGGGATCTGTCGAAACACATTCGGGACATGGGTAGCAAGGTTCAGGTTCACATCCAGGGCGATCAGTTGCGAGTACAAGGAAAGAAGCGGGACGAGTTGCAAGCGGTGATCGCCGAGCTGAAGGGGCTGGACTACGCCCTGCCCTTGCAATACGTCAACTACAGGGACTGAGGCTAGGTTCACCACATGCGCTCATACCGCATCGGCGACGCCGCCATCGACGATCGGATCAGCGCGCTGGTCTCCGATGTCGCGGCCAGCCACCCGGACCACGAGCACGACGAGGAGCTCATTCGCGAGATGATCGTCACCGCGCTCAAACTGGTGCGCGACGACGCCAGCCGCGGCGACGTGAAACTCATGAACGCAGCCCTCAAGGAGATGCGGTATTCGTTTGCCATCTTTCAGAAGTACCGGGACGTGCCAAAGGTCACCATGTACGGATCGGCGCGCACCCCCCCAGACGACCCCAACTACCAGGCCGCCGCCGAGTTCGCCTCCCGAATGGTCGACCAGCACCGCTGGATGGTCGTAACCGGAGCCGGCCCGGGAATCATGGAAGCCGGCAACCTCGGCGCAGGAAGCGATGACTCGTTCGGGGTGAATATCCGACTCCCGTTCGAATCCGACGCCAACCCATACGTGCACGAGAGCCGCCTGATCAACTACAAGTACTTCTTCACCCGCAAGCTGGCGTTCGTCAAGGAATCGCACGCGTTCGTTCTCTTTCCCGGCGGCTTCGGGACCCAGGATGAGACCTTCGAGTTGTTGACGCTGATCCAAACCGGGAAGTCCGACATCCACCCGATCGCGATGCTCGAGGCTCCGGGGACCGGGTACTGGAGCGGTTGGCAGCGATTCGTCGACACCCTCGTCGAACAGGAGCTGATCACACCCGACGACCTCAACCTGTATCGCGTCACCGAAGACGTCGACGTTGCGATCAACGAGATCCTCGACTTCTACGCCTCGTACCACTCGCAGCGATTCGTCGATGGCGACCTCATCCTCCGCCTGAAGAGCGAGCCATCCAGCGAGCTGGTCGGGTCGCTCAACGAGGACTTCTCGGACATCCTCACCCACGGCGAAATCCGCACCATCACCGCAACCGCGCCGGAGATCGCCACCGATGACAACGTCGACCTGGCGCGGCTGCGTTTGAGTTTCGATCGTCGCCAGTTCGGCAGGCTCAGGGTGCTCATCGACCGCATCAATGCGAGCGTGATCGATCAGCGGGCTCAGATCAGTTCAACGCACGAACCCCTGTAGAATCACGCCGATGAGAGAGATTCTGTCGGATCTCGTGGCCGAAGAGCAGCACCTGGACCAATTTCTCCAGGGACTCGCCGACCGTGAGTGGAAGAAGAAGACGCCGGCGGAAGGGTGGACGATCAAGGACCAGGTGAGCCATCTCGCCCACGTGGAGGGACTGGCCGCTGAGGTCCTGGAGCGGGGGAGGGAACGGATCGACGCCGAGAACGTCACCGACATCGACGAGTGGACCGCGGTCGGGGTTGCATTGGGACGTCCGCAGCGTCATCAGGAGGTCATCGAATGGTGGCGCCACGGCCGCGCCGACGTCGTCGATGCCCTGTCCAGGATGAGCGCAGGCGACAGGGTCCCCTGGCTGTATGGCGATATGAGTGCGCAAAGCTTCGCCACCATGCGCCTCATGGAGACGTGGGCCCATGGTCTGGACGTGAAGGTCGCCATCTTGGGCAGAATTCTCCCGATTCCCGAGCAGGACCTCGAAGAAGAGGAAGAGGATCCGCTGGCGGATACTCTCCGCCTCCGCCACATCGCATGGTTCGGGCAGAAGAGCCTGCCCTTCTCCTACCGCCAGGTGGGTGAGACGTACCCGGCGCAGGGGGTGAGGGTCGAGGTGATGGGGCCCAAGTACCAGGCATGGCGGTTCGGCCCGGAGGACACCGATCAGGTCATCCGCGGCATGGCCGGCGACTGGTGCAGGGTCGTCGTCCAGCGCCAGGACCCAGCCGATACCGGATTGAAGGCGGTCGGCGACCACGCGGAGCGGGCGCTCGAGATCGCCAGGGCCTACTGAGCCCTGGTGGACCCGCTCAGAGTCATCGGGATGGTCCACCTTCGACCCCTTCCCGGGGCACCCGACTACGACGGTGACCTCCAGGCGGTCATCGACGCCGCAGTCATCGACGCCACGACTCTCGCTGCGGCGGGCTTCGATGGTGTGATGGTGGAGAACTTCGGAGATGCACCGTTCTTCGCAGACGACGTGCCCAAATCCACGGTGGCGGCGATGACCAAAGCGGTGGATGCGGTCACCGCCAGCGGGCTCCCCATCGGCGTCAACGTGCTGCGCAACGATGCCCTCGCCGCCCTGTCGATTGCGGCCGCGACCGGCGCCACCTTCATCAGGGTCAACGTGCTCTCCGGGTCGATGTTCACCGATCAGGGGGAGCTCACCGGCAAGGCTGCCGAAGTCGCCCGTCTCCGTGCCGGCATCTGCCCAGACGTGGCCGTTATGGCCGACGTGTTCGTCAAACATGCCACCCCCCCGGCCGGCGTTGCGCTCGCTGCGGCGACCCGGGACCTTGCCGAGCGCGGAGGAGCCGATGCGATCATCGTGTCCGGGGCGGCCACCGGCGCTGCCGCCGACATCGACGAGCTCGCCATCGTCGCCGACGCCACCAGCCTCCCCGTCTACGTCGGGTCGGGCGTCACCGCCGATTCGGTCTCCACCACCCTGAAGATCGCCGACGGGGTGATCGTCGGCACCGCGACCAAACCGGCGGGACGGATCGATGCCCCGGTTGACGCCGACCTCGCCGCGGCGATCATCCGAGCCGCGGGCTGAGGAGAGTCGAGAGTCGAAAGTCGAGAGTCGAGATCGGCCTGCACAACAATCGGCTCAACCGTGATTCACGTCCGTCGGATCGTGGTCTACATGTCCGGTCCCCCTGGCGACCGACGGAGAACACCCAGCCGAGGGCTTCCAGGGGAACCGGACACGCACCACCATCCCGACCTACGGAACGGGCACCCATTCAGTGTTCGAAAAGTTGCCCGAACGCAGCCCGCACGAATCCTCGTCGACGGCCACAAACATCAGGTTGCCGTTCTCCAGGACGAGGATCTCGTAGGTGCCGCCCTGATCGGGTTGGTCGCAGAACAAATTGGCCGTCGTTATCAAGATCTTCGTCTCCTCAAAACTGGTCTGAAAAACGACAAACGGGCGGTCCACGATCAATTCTCGGTTCGTCGAGCCGTGAAAGGTCCCATCCTCAACGAAGTAGAGCAAGGTCAGTGGAGCACCGGTATCTACGCGCTCGTAGATCGTCCCGGCGATGTCGTCAAAGGACGTGATGGGGCCTGGCGTCGTAGGTGAGGCGGTAACGACGTCGTCCCCCCCGTCACCGCTCAGGGTCAAGATCGCTGCCGCCGCTCCGATCACCAACACAACCACGGCGGCGGCCGCGACCAGGCCGAAACGCCTTCTCGACCCCTCAATCGGTGCTGCGTCTGTCGGCACCTCGATTGGTGGTCGATCCTCTACACCGGAACCTTTCCTCTCAGTCTTCTTCACGATCCCGCTCCTTTCCTTCACGGAGGAGACGAAGGCATCCATGGCGCCGGGAGCGGCTAACAACCTGTCTTCATCTGGCACGGGGTTGGCCCGTTCGAGTCGCTCGATAGCATTCATGCGACACCTCCTTCCTCTGCAATCGGGTGGGTCGTGCTGCCGTATTCGTCGCCGCCGCTCAACGCATGTTCCAAGCGACGCAGCGCCCGCTGATATCGCTTGTTCACGGCGGTGAGTGAAATACCGAAAAGGTTGGAGACCTCTTGACGCGGAATGTCATCCCACACGATGAGTGCCACCAGCTCCTGGTCCCTGGGGTTGAGGCTGGTGAGCGCGTCGATGACTTCCTGGTTGTACACACTTCTCAACACCACGGTCTCCGCACTCGGTGCTGGAGCCTCGGCCAGCGACCCGACGCGGTCGGTCATTTTCTGCCGCCGCAGTCGTCCTCGCTGCTGGTTGGACAGCACCCGCCTGGCGACACCAAACAGCCAGTACAGACCCGCCTCACCGTCGGGCACATCACTGAACTTGCGCCACGCGATGGAAAACACCTCCGAGGCGGCCTCGTGGGCGTCGGCGTGGGTGCTGCGGCGCAAGCAGTAGGCGAGGACGGGCCTGGCGTGATCACGAACGAACCTGTCGAAGACCCGCTCATCTCCGCTGCGATGTTGTTGGCGAAGCTCCATGTCTCTCCCGACGTCTCTCCCGACGTGCTCCCTCATTAGGGGAATGTCCGGCACTCACCCTCAAGGGACAGTCCCCACCGACGCCGTAGCGGACACTTCCCTAGTGAACCGCGCCCGCGGTTCAACGACAAGTGGGTCGTTTCGGGGGGCTGCTCAGGCAGCCCCCCACCGTATGGGAAACAGGGCGCACCCGGGCCGCGAAGGGTGGCATCATTTGGCATCCAAATACTCTCCGCGTAGGAGGCGGGCCGCGTCGTGGGCGTCGAGTGTCGTCCCTGGGGGGAAGAGGACGTAGTTCCGTTTGATCGGCCCTGTTGGGAAGTAGCGGAGGGAGGTGGCGGATCCGCGGCTCAGCAGGTCGTCGTGGACCTCGGCTGGCACCTTGAAGGCGAGGCCAACCGGCGTCAGCGAGGCAACGATAGCGCCGTCGCGATAGGCAGCGGCGCCGGCGAAGAAGTGACGACACTCGAGTGCGCCGACTGCGGCATCGGCCCTGAACCACTGGTCGGCGAGTTCTTGCAGATCGGTCAGGTATGGCTCAGCCATGCTCCGGCATCCTATGTGTTCCCAGATCCCAGATCCCAGTTCCCGGTCGCTGCCAACTCGAAATCGGGACCTGCGACTTGCGACTTGCGACTTGCGACTTACGACTCACTCTTTTCTTACCCACGAAACCGTGCCTAAGACGATTTTGTCATTCACCCAACCCTCGACTCGAGGTCGAGGGTTGGGTCTGAAACCACCACCGTTGAGGAATCCGGCGAAGTCTCACCCATCGCCTCAGGGTCACCAGACGGGACCACCGGTTTCGCGTCACCCCTTCCCGGTACCCTGGCGGCGTGGACGTATTCGACGGCTTCTCCGCCCCCACCAGGGCCTGGTTCTCGGCGACCTTCGCCGAACCCACCGCAGCCCAATACGATGGCTGGCCCGCGATCGCCTCCGGCCGGCACACCCTGATCCACGCCCCCACCGGCTCCGGCAAGACGCTGGCCGCCTTCCTGTGGGCGCTGGATCGCCTGGCCACCGCACCCACCCCGCCGGAACGGGAGCGGTGCCGGGTGCTCTACATCTCTCCCCTCAAGGCATTGGCCCACGACGTCGACCGAAACCTGCGAGCCCCGCTGACCGGCATCCGCCTTGCAGCCACGCAGCTCGGCATCGACCTGCCGCAGATCTCCACCGGTATGCGAACCGGTGACACACCGCAGCGCGACCGGCAGGCGATGCTCCGCCACCCGCCCGACATCCTGATCACCACCCCCGAGAGCCTCTACTTGATGCTCACCTCGCGAGCGAGAGAGATCCTGCGATCGGTGAAGTGGGTGATCATCGATGAGATCCATTCGATCGCCGGAACCAAGCGTGGGTCTCACCTCGCGCTGAGCCTGGAACGGCTCGCCGCCATCACCGACAAGGAGCCACAACGGATCGGTCTGTCCGCCACCCAGCGCCCCCTCGAGGACATCGCTGCGTTCCTCGGAGGCGGCGAGCCGCACCAAGACGGATGGATCCCGCGACCCGTCACCATCGTCGACGCCCCGAGAGACAAGGCACTCGAGGTCGAGATCGTGGTCCCGGTGGCGGACATGACCCGGCCCGAGCTCACCGCGAGTCCCGACGTCGATGGCCTCGACGAACCGGTTCGGAAGTCGATCTGGCCCGCCGTCTACCCAAAGCTCCTCGACCTGCTGCTGGACCATCGGTCGACGATCTTCTTCGTCAACTCGCGCGGCCTTGCCGAACGGCTCGCCTCGGAGCTAAACCGCCTCGCCGACGACGAAGTCGTTCGCTCCCATCACGGATCGGTGTCCCGAGAACAGCGCATCGACATCGAAGACCGCCTCAAGCGGGGCGAATTACGCGGTGTCGTCGCCACCTCGACGCTCGAGCTCGGGATCGACATGGCCTCGGTCGACCTGGTCGTGCTCGTCGAGTCCCCATCATCGGTGTCCAGTGGCCTGCAACGCGTCGGCAGAGCGGGGCACCAGGTTGGCGCTCCCTCGGTGGCCAAGGTATTTCCCAAGCACCGCGGCGATCTGCTGGAGGCAACCGTCGTGGTCGAGCGCATGTATGCAGGCGCCATCGAGGAAACCAAGATCCCGCAGAACCCGCTCGATGTGCTGGCGCAGCAGATCGTGGCCATCGCCGCCGACCAGACCATCGACGTCGACGACCTGTACGACCTGGTGCGCCGCGCCATGCCGTACCGGGAGCTGGGCCGGGGAGTCTTCGATTCCGTTCTCGACATGCTCGCCGGCCGGTACCCATCTGATGAGTTCGCCGAGCTTCGCCCTCGCATCATTTGGGACCGTGTCGCCGGATCGATCGAGGGCCGCCGCAACGCCAGGCTGCTCGCCGTCACCAACCCCGGCACCATCCCCGACCGCGGCCTGTACCGCGTCGTGCTGCCGGACGGTGGCCGGGTGGGTGAGCTCGACGAGGAGATGGTGTACGAATCGCGAATCGGAGACACCTTCGTGCTCGGATCCTCGGCGTGGCGCATCGAGGAGATCACCCGCGACCAGGTGGTCGTCTCCCCCGCACCGGCTCAAGCAACGGCGAGGCTCCCCTTCTGGCACGGCGACGCTCCGGGAAGACCCCTCGAGCTCGGGCGAGCAGTCGGTGCCTTCACCAGACGCATCGGAGCACTGGACAACGACGCTGCGGTCCGGACCCTGGAGAACGAGTACCGCCTCGACCCGTGGGCGGCACGCAACCTTGCGGCATTCATCGCCGAGGAACAGGAGGCGACCGGCACCCTTCCCACCGACAAGACGATCGTGGTCGAGCGCTTCCGCGACGAGATCGGCGACTGGCGGGTAGCCGTGCTCACACCCTTCGGCGCCAGGATCCACGCCCCATGGGCGCTGGCCGCACGCCATCGCTACCGGGACTTGCACGGAAGCGACGTCGACCTCATCTGGGCCGATGACGGCATCTTGTTCCGGTTCCCCGACGTCGACGAACCACCCGATACCGCCGAGCTGCTCATCGATCCCGAAGAGATGGAAGAGACGCTGATCGCCGAGGTGGCCGATTCTGCGCTGTTCGCATCCCGCTTCCGCGAGGCGGCGGCACGGTCCCTGTTACTCCCCAAGCGGCGCCCCGGCAGCAGAACTCCACTGTGGCAGCAGCGAAAGAGAGCGGCCAGCCTCCTCGAGGTCGCCAGTAAGCACGGCACCTTCCCTGTCATCCTCGAGACCTACCGCGAGGTCCTTCAGGACCACTTCGACCTCCCCGCGCTCATCGAGGTCCTGTCGGACATCGCAAAACGCCGGACGCGGGTGGTCGAGGTCGACCTGCCCGGCCCCAGCCCGTTCGCCATGTCGCTCAGCTTCGACTTCGTCGCCGCCTTCATGTACGAATACGACGCCCCGACCGCCGAGCGGCGAGCCATGGCGCTCACCCTGGACCGATCCCTGCTCGCCGAGCTGTTGGGCGAACCGGCGTTCCGGGACCTGCTCGATGCCGACGTCATCACCGGTGTCGAGTCTGAGCTGCAGCACCACACACCGGAACGTAGGGCGGCATCGGCGGATCAAGTGCACGACCTGTTGCGTGACATCGGGCCCGTCACGTACGAAGAACTGGCCAAACGCGTGACCACACCTGCGAACCTCGACGACTGGCTGGAGGACCTCGGGGCGCGGGCGATGACCGTCGGAATCGGTGGCGTCGTCCACCATGCGGCCGTAGAGGACGCAGCTCGGCTGCGCGACGCGATCGGGGTGTCCCTCCCTGCGGGGTTGGCGCAGACTTTCCTCGAACCGGTTGCAGACGCCACAGGCGACGTCGTCGCCCGTTATGCCAGAACCCACGGCCCGTTCACCACGACCGACGCCGCGCAATCCCTCGGCCTCCCTGCGGGCGTCATCGCCGATGTCCTGCGGCGGCTCGAAAGCGAAGGGCGGGTTGCCGGGGGCGCCTACCGCCCCGGGGGCAAGGAGCACGAGTGGGTCGATATCGAGGTGCTGCGCCGGATCAAGAGGCGCAGCCTCGCCATCCTCCGCGCCGACGTCGAGGCGGTGGAAACCGATGCCCTTGGGCGCTTCCTCCCTGCGTGGCAGCAGGTCGGAGCCACCCGCACCGGTGCCGATCATCTCGGACACGTCATCCGCCAGCTGCGGGGAGCGGCCATCCCCGCCTCGATCCTCGAGTCCGACGTGCTGGCCGACCGAGCGGCGTCAGACGGGATAGACACCCTGCTTGCCACCGGCGAACTGGTGTGGCTCGGGCGAGAGCCACTTGGCACCAAGGACGGGAAGCTCTCCCTCTACCCCAGGGACCAGGTGCCGTTGTTGCTTGGACCGAACACCGTCGATCCGCCGGATGGTCCCATCCACGAGACGATCCGGGCCTGGCTCGCTCAACACGGCGCATCGTTCTTCGCCGACCTGTACCAGGCGGCGGGGGGCGGCAACCCCGACGATGTGCTCGAGGCGCTGTGGGACCTGGTCTGGGCCGGGGAAGTCACCAACGACACCATTGCCCCGGTGCGGGCCTTCGTCTCCGGTCGTTCGGCGAGGCGGAGAGACCGGCGCCCGCATCTGAGCTCAGGCTCCCCACCTGCAGGGAAGGGGCGCTGGTATGCAACGGCTGAGCTGCTCACCACGACACCGACAGACGAGGATCGAGGGACAGCTCTTGCCGAGATGCTCCTCGACCGCCACGGTGTCGTCACCAGAGATGCCGTGCTCGCCGAAGGCATTCCCGGCGGCTTCTCTGGCCTGTACCCGGTGTTCACCGCGATGGAAGACGCCGGGCGGGTTCGTCGGGGCTACTTCATCGAGGGCCTTGGCGGTGCCCAGTTCGGCCACATGGCGGCCGCCGACCGTCTGCGCACCGAGCGCGGAGCGGGCCTGATCGTCCTGGCTGCCGCCGATCCTGCCAACCCGTACGGAGCGGCGGTCGCGTGGCCCGAACACGATGTCGCCAGGCCGGCACGACGCGCCGGAGCCCATGTGGTGCTCGACGACGGCGCCCTCGTCGCCTTCGTCGAACGCGGCGGCCGCAGCGCGCTCGCCTTCACCGGTGACCCGGACGTCTTTGCGGCCGCGGTGGCGGTGGTTGCACCGCGCCACCGGCGGATGACGCTAGAGCGAGTCGACGGCGACACCGTCTCCGGATCTCGATGGAGCGATGTTCTCGTCACCGCAGGCTTTGTTCCTGGCTACAAGGGCCTGACGTTCGAAACTCGCAACCGAGCCTGATCTGGTGAGTAGCCTGCACCTGTGAGCGACAACGGCAACCTGTCCGTCGACGAGGCGCTCGCCGAGGTCACGGCGATCATCGACCGCCTCAATGCCATGGGGCCCGGCGATCCCGGCCGCGCCGGCCTGGTGGCACGCCGCGACGAGTTGAGAAAATCCGCAAGAGATGCCTCGGTAGCCTCGCGCTCGGACGACATCCTGCGCTACGAGCGGGACCAGGCCAGACGGCGAATCGCCGAGCTCGACTCGACACCGGTCAAGAAGTCATGGGTCGAGAAGCGCAACTTCCGCTGGATCAACGACCCCGGGGCGTATTCGAACCGCATCAACCAGATGATCGCCGAGCAGAACGCCACCGAGCGTGAGCAACTGGAGCGTCGGATCGTCGAGATCGATGCCAAATTGCACGACACCGGGGATTCCCAAGCCATCTAGCTCGGCGCTCGCCAATCGTCGATACTGGGCGCGATGCCGATACCGAAGCTTCATATCCGGCCGGGCGGGCCGGACTTTCTCGACCTTCCCTGGGAGCGACCGGTTTTGGAATGGGAAGAGGATCGCACCGTCGATATGCCAACGGGGATTCACAGACACCCCGTGGTGTTCGTCGCATACGACGAAGGCATCTATGCGATCAAGGAGCTCGCCGCCGAGCTCGCCGACCACGAGTACCAGACCCTCCGTACCTTGGAGACGAGAACCAAGCGGAGCGCATCGCCGGCGGGTCTAGTGCTGCGACCCTGGCTCGACCCGCAAGAAGAGGGCGCTGGGGCAGTAATCACTCGATACGTCGATTATGCCTTCCCATATCGCGAGCTCGTCTCCGGCAGCGGATTCGGCCCGAGAAGGAACCAGATGCTCGATGCCTTCGCCGGCCTACTCGTCGAGCTGCACCTTGCCGGTTGCTTCTGGGGTGACTGCTCGCTGTCCAACGTCCTCTATCGCTATGACGCCGGCGCTATCGAGACCGTCATGGTCGATGCCGAGACCTCCACCCTGTATGAAATGATCAGCGACGGGCGTCGATTCGAAGACCTAGAGATCATGCGCGAGAACCTCGCCGGCGGGATGGCGGACATCGCGGCGGCCTCGGGCAAAGATCTCGACGAGGCCGACCTCGACATCGGTACCGATATCACCAAACGGTATAACGCTCTTTGGGACGAGCTGAACAGCGACCTGCTGATCGGCCCCGACGAGCGGTACCTCATCCGCAGCCGCATCGAACGCCTCAACGATCTCGGCTTCGCCGTGGACGAAATCGACGTCGCCCCGGATGGAGGGTCCAGCCGGATTCGCATCACGGTTCAGGTCGGGGGCCGCACGTATCACTCGACCCGGCTCAGAGAGCTCACCGGCATCGACGCATCGGAGAACCAAGCCAGGCAGATTCTGGCCGACCTCTCCTACCACGAGGCAAAACACGGAGGATCCGGGTCACCCACCTCCAAGGCAGTCACAACGATGCAGTGGCGTGCCACACGGTTCGAGCCCTTCGCCAGCCGGATCGCTGAGCTTCGCCCCGGCTTCGAACCGATACAGGGTTATTGCGACTTCCTCAACTATCGCTACCGGGAGTCGGCAGAGAGCGGCCACGACATGGGTAGCACGGCGGCCTTCGAGGCCTGGATCGAAGCTGGCATGCCCGGCTACGACCCTTTCCCATGAAGGTCATCTAAGGAGCGCGCACCGATAGGTGACCGGCGGTCTCGACGGAAGTTAAGCCTCTTTCCCCGCTCTCGGCTACGGGCCGCTCGGGCCACGGCTCCGCAAATCGCCTTACCAACCAAGGACCGGATCGCGCCCTATTCGCGGAGCGCCATTTTCCCGCGTCACATCCCGGCCGCTGCGGTCGCCCCCAACGCTCCCCCGTCGACGGGAAGGATCACTCCCGTGATCCACGACGCGGCATCCGAGGCGAGAAAGGCGATGGCGCGGGCCACATCCTCTGGCTCCCCGATCCGCTTCAGGGGGTGGGCTGCCGCGGTGTGATCCTCGAGACCCTCCCACAACATTGCCGACAGCCGGGTGCGAACGACCGACGGCGCCACTGCGTTCACCCGCACGCCGGGGGCCATCTCGTAGGCCATTTGCTTGGTCAGGTAGATCAGCGCCGCCTTCGACACGTTGTAGGCACCGAGCGCCATCCCCGGGCGAATCCCACCCACCGAGGCCACGTTGACGATCGAGCCGCCCTCGGCCTTCATCGTCTGGTTCCACGCCTCGCGCGACCAGACCAGCGGCCCCCGCTGGTTTACCGCCCAGGTCTTGTCCAGCGCGCCAAGATCGACGTCGGCGATAGCGCCCACCGCCGGATTGGTGCCCGCGTTGTTGACAAGCACATCGAGACGACCGAACTGGGCGACGACCGCTCCGACCGCGGCTGCGGCGGCGGCGTCGTCGTCCGCCCTGGCCTCGAGCAACATCAGTCGGTTACCGGCATCGAGCCTCTCCGCCACGGCATCCAGGTTCTCCTGACGGCGAGACGTGATCGCAACCCCTGCCGCACCGGAGGAAAGGAACTCCTTGGCGGTGGCCTCTCCGATACCGCGCGTTCCTCCGGTGACGAGCGCGACAATCCCATCGAAGCGGATCTCCATGGCAACCCCCTCAATGACGGCGAACGCCGCCGTACTTCATCCGCGTGTCTTCCATCCTGGCAACTTGCTCCTCGGCTCCGTCTCGGATCCCGACGTCGATGACCTCGCCGAGGAAGAGATCGTGGGTACCAACGTCGATCGTGTCACGGACCGCGCACTCGAACCAGGCGATGGCGTCGTCGAAGATCGGGACACCAGTGACTCCGTTCCTGACCGAATAGCCGTTGAGCGCAGCGCCGTCATCCTCCGCCGGCTTGGAGAAGCGCCGGAACACCTTGGTGTCCTCGCGATCCCACAAGTTGACACTGAACGACCCTCCGTCGCGGATGAGCCGGTTGGTCACCGCCGTCGAATCCACCGAAATGGCGACCAGGACCGGCTCCATCGCCACCTGGGTGACCCACGAAGTGGTCATCCCGTTGCGCTCGTCACCGGCACGCGACCCGACGAGGCACAGCACGTTGGGGATCGCCCACATCACCCGGTTCACCGCCGCAGCGTCCATCGCTACCTCCGGCGCGCATGGTACGCACCGGGACCGGCGTGGACGGAAGACAGCTGCCAGAGAAGCCGCTGGCGCCGCCATCGATCCCGATATATCTCCTTAGAGGCTCCGCAAATAGGGCACGATCCGGTCGCTGTCGGCACGGCCATTCGCGGAGCCGTGGCCCGATGTGGCCCGTAGCCAAGAGCGGGAAAATGGCGCTCCGCAAATAGGGCACGATCCGGTCGCTGTCGGCACGGCCATTCGCGGAGCCGTGGCCCGAGCGGCCCGAAGCCAAGAGCGGGAAAAATGGCTCCGCTTCTGTCGAGACCGCCCGTCATCTATCGGTGCGCGCTCTTAACATCCGCTCATGCGTCCCATGCGAGCATCCCGCCTTGCCAAGCCTGATTCTCGCTCCGACCTTTCGCGACATGACCAGCTGACCCAGCTGACCAACCTATTCGCCCTCCTGAGGCCGTACCGACGATGGCTGGCCGTCGCCGTCGTTGGTGTTGTCGTTTCGGCATCCCTCGGCCTGGTCTTCCCACGGATCATGGGTGGCCTGGTCGATAGCGCACTCGCCGAGGACGGCAGCACGGGCACGCTCGATCGGATCGCGTTGGTGCTGCTCACCGTCTTCCTCATCCAGGGTGTCTTCAACTACGTGCGCATCTATGCGCTGGCCGTTGTCGGCGAGGGTGTCGTGGCCGATCTGCGCCGGTCCGTCTACGACCGGATCGTTCGTCTCCCCGTTCCATTCTTCGATGGTCGCCGCACCGGGGAGATCACCTCCCGGCTCACCTCGGACGCGGTCGTCGTACAAAGCACGGTGTCGTCGTCTTCCGCACAGGCCCTGTCCCAGGGGATCACCCTCGTCGGTGGTGTGATCCTGCTCGTGGTGATCAGCCCGGTGCTCTCGCTCGCCGTGCTTGCGTTCCTTCCCGCGGTGATTGTCGCTGCCGCGGTTTTTGGTCGGCGCATACGGCGTATCTCCACCTCGTTTCAGGACGAGATCGCCGAGGCCAACGCCCTGGCCGACGAGTCGATCGCATCGATCCGCGTCATAAAGTGGTTCACGGCAGAGGACGACGTCGTTTCGCGATACGACGGCGCGATACTCAGCTCGTACGCGGTCGCGTTGCGCCGGGCGCGGCTGCGGGCCCTCTTCGTGCCGTTCGTCACCTTCATCGCGTTCGGAACGCTGGCAGTGGTGCTGTGGGTTGGAGGACGGCTCGTGGTCAACGGTGACCTGTCCCCTGGTGAACTCGTGTCGTTCTTGCTCTATACGCTGATCGTTGCCGGAGCGATCGGCACCTTCACCGGCCTGTACTCCGAGCTTCAGGAGGCCCTCGGAGCGTCGCTGCGGATATTCGAGCTGCTCGACGAGCCGATCGAAGTGCCACGGCAGGCGGCGCCCGTGGCTCCCGCCGTCCGCGAGGGCTCGGTGCTGTTCGATCGGGTGTCGTTCTCTTACCCGGGCCGCGACATCGAGGTGCTCTCCGCCGTCGACCTCGTCATCGCGCCCGGGGAGACCGTCGCCCTGGTCGGGCCGTCGGGAGCAGGAAAGTCGACGCTCACACAGTTGATCCCACGCTTTTACGACGTGTCCTCCGGAGAGGTTCTTGTCGACGGCATCGATGTTCGCGTGCAAGCCCTTGGCGCCTTGCGAAGCGAGATGGCCGCCGTTCCCCAGGAGGTGCTGCTGTTCTCCGGAACCATCGCAGAGAACCTCCAAGTCGGCCGACCGGGAGCCCCCGACGGCGATCTGGTCACCGCGGCAAGGACCGCGAACGCACATGACTTCATCGTCGCCTTTCCGGACGGATACGACACGGTGGTTGGGGAGCGGGGCGTGCAGCTGTCGGGCGGGCAGCGACAACGCCTCGCCATCGCAAGAGCCGTGCTCGCCGATCCGCGCATCCTCATCCTGGACGAGGCGACGAGCTCTCTGGACGCGGAGTCCGAGGCACTGGTGCAAGACGCCCTGGAGCGGCTCATGCGGGATCGGACCACGATCGTGATCGCGCACCGGTTGAGCACGGTTCGTGCCGCCGATCGTATCGTTGTGCTCGCCGCGGGATCGATCGCGGAGGAGGGGACGCACGACGATCTCGTTGCGGCCGGTGGCCTCTACACCGAGCTGTCGGCGAAGCAGCTGATCACATCGGCTTAGAGGCTCCGCAAATAGGGCACGATCCGGTCGCTGTCGGCGAAGGCCATTCGCGGAGCCGTGGCCCGAGCGGCCCGCCGCGCTCTTGACGAGGTATCGTCACCGCAACGCGAGCAGGCCCGCTGCCGCAACCCCGTTCCAGAGCGCTGGCCCGCCTCGGCACCGCCGAGCCCCCCCAGAACTAGGATGTCCCCATGCACGTGCTCATCGCGACGACCGGCGTGCTCAGCCCAGAACCGGTGGTCGAGTTCACGAGACAGCTCCTCGGCCAGCACGGCAAGGTCACCCTGATCACCGTCATCGAGGTGCCCCGCAAGTTCCTCGATGACTTGCAGCAGAACAGGGGTGCGACCGAAGGCAACGCATCGGATGCGGCAGCCGACAAATACCTCCAAGAGCGCGGCCAGCGGCTGGTGGAACCGGTGGCGCAAGCGCTGCAGGGAGCGCGGATCCCCTACGAGGTCATCTACCTCGATGGGGCCGATCCCTCCATCGCCATTTCTCAGGCGGCGGCTGACCTTGGCGCCGACGTGGTCATCCTCGGGGCCACCCGCCCAATCTTCGACAAGGATGCCTGGGAGAGCGTGTCGGCGCGGGTCATGATCGAATGCGGCAAACCGGTCCTCGTCGTCCCCGGCCCACCGGAAAAGGGGGATGATCCAGGATGAGCTGGGAGGCGTTGCGCACCCCTGAGGACCGGTTCGCTGATCTCGACGGCTATCCCTTCGAGGCCCGCTACCACGAGATCGACGGTCTCCGAATCCACTACCTCGACGAAGGCGAAGGACCGCCGATTGTGCTCTTCCACGGCGAGCCGACCTGGAGCTACCTGTACCGCAAGATGATCCCGCTGCTGGTGAACGCCGGGTATCGCATCATCGCTCCCGACTACCCCGGATTCGGCAAGTCGGATAAGCCGACCGATCCGGACTTCTACACCTACGACCGGCACGTCGCGTTCATGGCGCAGCTCATCGAGTGGCTCGATCTCACCGACGCCACCGCCGTCGTCCAGGATTGGGGTGGGCCGATCGGTCTGCGGCTCGCCGTGGAGGATCCCGCTCGCCTGACCCGTCTGGTGATTCTCAACACCGCGCTGTTCTCAGGACACGCGCCGGCAGGCCCCGGTTTCATGAAGTGGCGCTCGTTTGTGGAGAAGACACCAGACCTACCGATTGGCTTCATCATGGGGCGCTCCGCGGTCACCGAGTGGCCGGAAGAAGTCCTCGCCGGCTACGAGGCACCGTTCCCGGATGCCCGATACAAGGTCGGTGCTCACCGTTTCCCGCTGATCGTTCCCCTCGACCCAGACCAACCAGGTGCCGCCGACATGCTGGCGGTGCGAACGGCCCTCGAATCGTGGGCGGGCCCCGCCATGGTCATCTTCTCGACCGAAGACCCGGTGTTCCCGCCTGCGGTCGGCGAGCGATGGGTCGAACGACTTTCGACCGCCGGCGAGCTGACCCTCATCGACGGGGCGGGTCACTTCCTCCAGGAAGACCGTGGTGAGGCCGTCGCCGCGGCGATGATCTCCTTCCTCGACGGCTGAGCGCAGATGGACCGTCTGTTGGCCGGCCGGACCCGCGTGGTCGCTGGCCGGGACGAGGGTCCACGAGCGGCGAGACGAAACGCCGGCACTTGATTCGGAGGCCCCGGTCGTGATGCCAAGCGAGTTCGTCAAGACGACTCGGTGGCGTACCCCATCTCCTGCCAGGCGTTGGTCCCCCCGGTGATGCTTCGCACATTCTGGTAGCCGAGACTGGTAAGGAACAGCACGCCAGAGAGCGAGATGTTGCCCCGCTGACAGACGGTCAGTACCGGGGTGTGACGATCCTCTGGAAGCTCCGACCTACGATCGTGAAGCTCCTCCAGCGGAATGCTGACGGCGCCTTGGACGTGTGTCTCGCGGTACTCGTCGTAGTCCCGCACGTCTATCACCAACGGCTCTTGTTTCTCCCACAGCTCGTGAGCCGAGGCAACGTCGATGGTCAAGTCCGGGTTGGCCCTGGTGTTTTCGATCATCTCGTCGAACAGCTCTTCGCGCTTGCTTCTGGAGCTCGCCTGCCCTGGGCCCAGACCCGCCAGATGCTTGACGACCGACGATGCGTACTTGAAGACACTGTCGGGGAAGATCACCACCGCCACATTGCCCGGTTCGTCTGGAATCAGCCGCAAGGCGCCGGCCAGGGCCAACCCAGAACTCGGTCCTGCGGTGATGCTCTCCTCCCGGTTGAGACGCAGGCACAGCTCGAAGGCCTCCTTGTCGTGGATCTCCACCAATCCCTCGTACTCGTCGGGGTGGAAGAACCGGGTTTGCTCCAGCTGGCGGACGCTGCGAACGCCGGGTATGTCGTGCCCCTCGTTGGGGTGGACACCAAGCACCTGAACGTTCGGGTCTTGCTCCTTGAGATAGCGGCCGGTACCGGAGATGGTGCCGCAGGTGCCGAGACCCGCGACGAAATGGGTCACGGTGCCCTCTGTCTGGCGCCAAATCTCGGGTCCGGTAGTCATGTAGTGGGCTTCGGGGTTGGCCGGGTTCTCGTACTGATTCAACATGTGGAACTCGGGTTGCTCGGCGATCTCATGCGCCCTGGCGATGGCCCCCTCGGGCGCCCACGGCGCCGGACACAGGTCGTCCTCTAGCTCCACCACGTCGGCGCCGAACAGGCGCAACATGGTCCGTTTCTCCAGGGGAATCTGGTTGGACAGGGTGGTCGTCAGGGAGTAGCCGTTGACGTTTGCCAACATCGCCAGCCCGAGACCGGTGTTACCCGAGGTGGGCTCCACCAGGTTGCGGTCTGCCCCGATGACACCGCGATCCTCAGCGTCGCGCATCATGTTGAAGGCCACCCGATCCTTTATGGCCCCGAACGGGTTGTACCACTCCAGCTTGGCGTACACCTCTGTGTGCTCAAACGGGATCACCCGGTTGAGACGCACCAGCGGCGTGGGATTGTCCACGCTTGGCAGCAGGCCCACGATCGAGTCGTACACCCGGAGAGAATGGTCATTCACTATGGGGACCTCCGTATGATCGGCCAGGTCAGCCCGCGATCCGAGCCGTCACAACCCCCGCTCCCACGGCGACTGCGGTCGGAACCACGGCGATGCCGTACTTGCGGGCGAGATCGGGTCGCTCCGTGACGTCGACGGTGACGAGTTGCCGGCCCTCTGCCACCAAACGGCTTTCGAGCTCGTGACATTCGGTGCACAGTGGGTGGGTGAATAGTACGACCACATCGCTGGCTTCCTCCACACCCAGGTCCGCGAGATCTACTTGATCGAGCCGATGGCCGTAGATGCCGCGCAGGCGGGCGCCTATCCGGTAGATCGTGCATCCGACGCAAAAACCGGTGGTGGCGGCCAGCAGGGCTAATGCCGCGACCAGAAGCCCGAGCGACCAACCCAAAACCTCGAGGCCGACAAGGTGTGCGACGGAGGCGGCGCCGAGCACGGCCAACCCGATCATGTTGGCGAAGCGGGGCGGACGGGAATCCTCGATAGGACCCTCCCCGAAGCGAGGCTGGATCAGCTCGAAGTAGACGAGACACGCAAGACAAAAGCGACGGCCAAACCTCAGGGTAACGAACAGCTGAATGGCAAGGATCGCCAACAGCGGCCACCAGTCGATGACGAAGGCGAGCACAGCCAGCAAACCGATCGTCGCCTGGTTGACCCGAGGAGCCCGGGCGTCGATGACCTTCAGGTCCTTATAGGGATCGGCGGTTCGCTCGTTCATGGCTTGATCCTCGCTTCGACGTTTATCTCCTGACGGCATGGCCGATGTCGCAGTGAGTCTTCGGTCACACTCATCTCGTACCTCTTTTCGTTGCTCGACCTCGGGCGCGCATCATGGTCACGAACCCTTCTCGACCGGCACGTCGACCAGCGAGCCGTATTCGGTCCAGGAGCCGTCGTAGTTCTTGGCGCCTGTGTGGCCAAGCAGCTCATAGAGCACAAACCAGGTGTGTGAGGAGCGCTCACCGATCCGGCAATAGGCGATCACGTCGTCCTCGAGGACGCCTTCTCCCTCATACAAGGCTCGTAGCTCCTTTTCTGCCTTGAACGTCCCGTCGTCGTTGGCGGCCTTGCTCCACGGGATGTTCTTGGCCCCCGGCACGTGGCCTCCCACATACGGCTGCTCCTGGGGCAGATGGTCCGGTGCCAGCTTCTCGCCGGAGAACTCCTCCGGCGAGCGAACGTCGACGAACGTAGCGCTCCCCACGTTGGAGAGCACCTCATCGCGCAGTGCCCGAAACTCAGGACGGGAGGCACCGATGATCTGGAAGTCGCTCTTGTCGAAGGCTGGAACCTCTCCGACGAGCTCCCTGCCCTCGAGCTCCCACTTCTGACGACCCCCGTTGAGGAGCCTGACGTTGTCGAAGCCCCGATACTTCAGGAGCCAGTAGGCATAGGCAGCGAACCAGTTGTTGTTCCCGCCGTAGAGCACCACGGTGGTGTCGTCCTCTACTCCAGCCTGAGAGAGCAGACCAGAAAATCCTTCCTGGTCGATGTAGTCGCGCCGCACCGGATGGTGGAGGTCTGTCGCCCAGTTCCAGGCCAGTGCTCCGGGTATGTGATCTTTCTCATAGGACGTGGTGTCCTCGTCCACCTCAATGATTCGCACCCCGGCATCATCCAGATGCTGGGCCAGCCAATCGGTGGAGACGAGGGCGTCGGGGTTGGCGTAGTCGGACATGAATGGCTCCTTTCAGCAAGAACGAGAGTCGACGCCGGAAGAGAGAAACTCTCGGGTGGTGGCGTCTAGGAGCGCTTCGCGGAGGCGGCACTCGGATCTGTCACCCGAGAGCCCATACAGTTGCAGTTTCTCCGCACTGACATCACGATGACCTACTAACCGCTGACTTCCAAATTAACACTATCTGGACAGTAGTAATTTAGAGGCGGCCGAGGCGGGAGTCAAGAGAGAAACCCGGTGGGTGGCTCGTCACCGGGCGCGGCAACCATCGTGTCTTCACTAGCCACGATGGCGGCCCTGCCCTAGGCATCATCCGCGGCCGCGCCAGACCCAGAGAGTGGCGCAAACACGCGGGCCTCGATCGCACCGGTGTTTCCCCCCGTCGAGGTATCGATCTCGAATCGGATGATCCTTCCGGTGAACGTCACCGCATTGAAACGCGGTGTGGCCGGGTTCCCTGCGGCGAAGGGTCCCAGGCGATCGCCGTCGTCCACAACCACAAAGAATTGGTCCGTGATCGCGGTTCCATTCGCCATGGATCGTGTAATGAACTCGACACCCGCGACCTCCTGGACGCTGCCGAGGTCGATGGTCAGGAACGCGTTGTCACCATCACCGGCCGATGCCCACTCTGTGGCAAGGTCGTCGTCGATTGCGTTCTCGGCTGCCCAGTTTGCCGAGAATTCGCTGCTCACCTCCACGACCGATCCACCGATGGCCAAGTTGTCGCCGTGGGCCTCTTCCTCCATGTCCTCTTCCCCGCCTGTCGCGTCGGTCAACGGGAGGGTGAAGGTAGCGAGCTCTGACTGAAAGAGTTGCCCGCCTGCCGTTGCTCCCTGGACCCGGAAGAAGTACGTCATGCCCGGTTCGGCTCCAGGGAGCAGGACATTGTGGTCGATTATGCCGGTGCCGTTCATCGCAAGGTCGTTGTTCTGGTTCCCGAGCTCCTCGGTCGGGCCCCACGTGATCGAGCAGATCATCGCCTCGGTGGTGACGACACGGAAGATCCCGCGGTCGGGGAAGGTCGGGTCGTTCTCGAAGACGAACTCGCTGTCCTGTACCTCCGAGAAGGGCCGTACCTCGCCGCCGGCGTCGGCTGTGCCTCCGCAGGCGGCCAGGATGAGAGTGAAGGCTGCCAGCGGCAGCATATGGTGTGGGGTGATCTTCATGCTCATTGTCCATCGGCGGGTGGCTGGGTGCCGGGCCCGGTTTGCATCTTGTCTTCGGCCCTCAAGGGTAGGGCGCCACGATGGCAGGCTTGACCGGAGCAACGGTGGCGTCGTCGAGCTCGGTGAGCCCATACGTCCCTGCGGCGTGCTCCGCTCCATGGCACCGGTCCTCGGCGGTGTTGAGACGAGTTGACGACTCGACCTGTTACCAAGCCACGTGGAGTTGGAAGCAGCGACGTGTCCGGTGCCGGCAACGGGCGAGACTTCTTACCCATCTCGGCAGTTCAGATCGGCGGCGACTTGCTCGGCGAGCAGCTTCTCTTCGAGTCTGTTGCACGCGGCGTCGACCCGATACTGCGCGTCGTTGAAGGCCGAGCCCCCCACCGCGGCATCGATCGCCTCGAACGAAGCCGCAGTCGACAGAGCCTCGATCGTCGCCCCGATGTCCTTGATCGATAGCCGGTACGAATCCACAAGCTCGAGATGGGCGTCGAGCAACGAACCCGGGGCTTCCATCGCTTCCAGGTCGTTGACATAGCGCTGGACCGCGTCCCCCAGCACGGCAAACAGCGATGCGCTCCGTCTCCCGGTTTCGGAGACAACGGCCTCCTCGAGCACATCGGGCTCGAGATCTCGCACTAGATCGTTTACCACCTGCTCGAGCTGGAACAGATGAGTCGACCGCAGCTCCTCGGCCTCGGCGGCATAGGCGGCCGATCGTTTGGCCACCAGATCGGAATAGTCGGCTTCGGTGAGGGCCGGGGCGCCACACCCGGCAACCAACAACCCAACGGCGAAGGTGGCGGCGAGCCGCACGTCAGGAGGCGAGGAGCGTGGCCAGGGGAACGAACGAGTCGATGATCGCCTCGCACACGGCGTCCGGGATCGAAGCCCGGCAGAACATCTCGTACCTCAGCCCGCCCTCGGTCCAACCGAGGTTCACTCCATCGGGGACAACGATGGGGACGGTGTCGCTGCGTGCGGTCCCGACATCCCCTGGCGCCTCTCCCACTCGGAGCACGCCGAGTTGGCCGTCGGCAGCGGTGTACGGCTCCACGGACCAGAGGCCGAACGCGGCGGCGGTGTTGGCGTCGAGCTGACCGGTCACCGAGTCGTACACCAGCTGGCTGGTGACCCACCGCACATCCTCGGTGACGAGGCTGGGGAAGCGGATGGTCGGTAGCGCGATTGCGATCTCGCTGCGGCTCGCCTGCACGAAACGGCTCCCCACCTGGCGATCCCAAACTCCCCGGATGACCCGTAGCGGATCGCTCACTCCGGTCGCTCCCAGATCGTCGTTCGCCCACAACAGGTCTGCCGTGCCCACCAGACCCTGGTTCCCCAATTCGACGACGACCCTGACATCCGTCGTTGTGGTAGCGGCTGCACCCTCGCGGAGCCACTCGGTTGAAGCGTCGCCAAGTCCGTCCAGCGGCCCGGAGGCGCCACACGCGGACAGCACAAGCAACAGAGCCGCACCGGCCAGAGTCTTGGTCACCATCCGCATCTCGGGGGAAGTTTGGCATCGACGAGCCGATACCGACGCTCTGGGTGCGCGCACCGACAGGTGACGGGTCGTCTCGACAGAATTGGAATCATTTTCCCGCTCTTGCCGCTCCGCCGCTCTTGCCGCTCCGCCGCTCGGGCCACGGCTCCACGCGTGGCCGCGCCGACAGAGATCTGATCGCGCCTATTTGCGGAGCGCCATTTTTTCCGCTCTTGCCGCTTCGCGGCGGGCCGCTCGGGCCACGGCTCCACGCCTGGCCGCGCCGACAGAGATCTGATCGCGCCTATTTGCGGAGCCTCTAGGCTGCTTGCATGGCGGAGCGGACCATACGCCTCGTCCGCGAGGGTTTCCCAGATCGAATGGCGCTCGACACCGCGGTGTCGCGTGTCCTTTTGTCCGAGGCCGCGGTTCCGCTTGGACCCGAGACGCTTCGATTATCGGTGCCGGGACGGGCGGTGGCATTCGGCAAACACGATGTTGTATCGGCAGGTTTCCTCCAGGCTGTTGCCGCTACCAGGGCGGCAGGGTTCCAACCGTTCATCAGGCTGGCCGGAGGGAGGGCCGCCGTCTTCCACGAGCAATCGGTGGCGATGTCGTGGACGATGCCTGACGAACACCCGATCGAAGGCATCCGCGCCCGGTTTGTCGCCGTCGCCGGTGCGGTGACCGACGCCCTGGTGTCGCTTGGCATCCCTGCCGAAATCGGCGCCCTCCCCGGCGAGTACTGCCCCGGCGACTACAGCATCCACGTCGGCACGGGCAAGGTAGCCGGGCTCGGCCAGCGATTGTCGCGGTCGGCAGCCCACATCGGAGGGGTGGTCGTGGTCGGCAATGGTGCTGCGGTTGCTGACGTCCTCGTGCCCGTGTACAAAGCCTTGCGGCTCGACTGGGATCCGGAGACGGCGGGAGCGTTGACGGGCACCGTTGCCGGCATCGACCCGGAGACGGTGATCGAAGCCATCGTGGCCCAGGTCGCGACGGATGCGACCATCGAGGAGGCTCGGCTTGCTCCAGAGACGGTGGCAGAGGCCTCCGCCCTGGCCGGCGACTTCGAGCCGGGGTGATCGTTTGCGTCCCTGGGGCCAACAGCCGAGACTGACCCGATGCGGATCAGCGTCATCAACGGCCCCAACCTCAACCTGCTGGGCAGCAGGCAGCCCGAGATCTACGGCGACTGGAGCCTTGCCGACATCGAGAATGCGTGCCGACTGTGGGCAGCCGCGGTCAACGCAAAGGCCGAGACGTATCAGTCGAATCACGAGGGAGACATCATCGACCGGCTGCACGCCGCTCGCAGCGAGGCGGATGCCGTCGTGATCAATCCGGGGGCATTCTCCCATTACTCCTATGCGATCCGCGACGCCATCGAAGCCATCGAGATCCCGACCGTCGAGGTTCATCTCAGCAACATCAAGGCTCGTGAGACGTGGCGCCAGCATTCTGTTGTCGCCGAAGTCTGCGAGTCGACGATCTACGGACGCGGCGTCGACGGGTATCGCGACGCGATCTGGCATGTCGCGGCGCGGGCGCGTTGGCCACTGCACACGATCGCATACGGCAGCGAACCGTCGCAGGTCGGCGATCTTCGCCTGCCGGCCACAGACGGCCCGTATCCGGTGGCGATCTTGTTCCATGGCGGTTTCTGGCGTGACACGGACGGGCGTGATGTGCTCGATGCCGCCGCCATCGCCCTCACCGAGCGGGGCTGGGCGACGTGGAACGTGACCTATCGTCGTGTCGGATCCGGTGGTGGATGGGCGCCGACCATGGCCGATGCATCGGCTGCACTCGACGCCCTCGCCACCTTTGCCGCTGACCGCAACCTCGACCTCGACCGCGTCGTCGCCGTCGGCTACGAGGCGGGAGGCCAGCTGGCGATGAGCTTCGGCTCCGGGCTGTCGGAGCCAGCGGTGCGCAAACGTCGTGTCCATCCTGCGGCCGTGGTCGGAATCGCACCAATCTCTGATCTCGAGGCCGCCTTTGCCGAGAACCTCGGTGACGGAGCGATCGAAGCGTATCTCCAGGAGACCCCGGATTACGCTCGAGATCGTTATCGAGAACTGTCACCGGCGGGACTCGTTCCGATCGGGGTACCGGTCCTCGTCGTACACGGTGATGCCGACACGGTGGTGCCGGTGGCGATGAGTCGTGCCTTTGCCGGGCAAGCAGCTGATGCGGGAGACGAGGTCATCTACCACGAGCTGGAGGGCATCGGCCACGAAGATCTCATCCGGCCGGGCACGATGGCATTCGAACGGGTCGCCGACGAGCTCGATCTGCTCAGCCGACGAATCGCTGCAGCCGGCTGAGTCCTTCCTCGAGCTCCTCATCGGCAAGGGCAAAGGAGAAACGGACGTAGCCGGGGGCGCCAAAGGCCTCGCCGGGGACAATGGCAATCTGGATGCGATCGAGCAGCAGCGTTGCCAGCTCCATCGACGAGCCAACCGAGTGCCCGGATAGGTCGGCGCCGAACAACCCTGACACGTTGGGGAACGTGTAGAAGGCACCCCCGGGAACGGCACACTCGATTCCAGGAATCTGGTTGAGCATCGCCACCATCGTGGCCCTTCGTTTGTCGAAGACTGCTTTCATCGCGTCCGGGGCGTCGTCAGGCCCGGTGAGTGCGGCCAGCGCCGCCCGCTGCGACACATTGGCGACATTGGATGAGAGGTGACTCTGGAGGCGGCTCGCCGCCTCGGCAACTGCCGGCGGCCCGATGAGCCATCCGACTCGCCACCCGGTCATGGCGTAGGTCTTGGATACCCCGTTGATCACGATGGTGTGGTCGGCAACCTCGGGAACCACGGCGGGGAGCGAGTAAAAAGGCGGGTCCCCGTAGACCAGCCGGTGGTAGATCTCGTCGGTGACGACCCAGATGCCGTGGCCTGCCGCCCACCGACCGATCTCCTGCATGCGGTCCCGGTCGTAGACGGCACCGGTGGGATTCGACGGTGACACGAACAGCAGGACCTTGGTTCGATCCGTCCGTGCCTCCTCCAGCTGGTCGACGGTCACCTGGAAATCGGCATCATCGTCGGTGTCGATGATGATCGGGACCCCGCCGGCGAGCGCGATCGACGTCGGGTAGGTCACCCAATACGGTGCAGGCACCAGCACCTCATCGCCGGGGTCGAGCAAGACCTGGAACGCGGTGAACACGGCCTGCTTGGCACCGTTGGTCACCACCACCCGACTCGCGTCGGCAGCCAGGCCCCCGCCGCGGTGACTCGCCGCGATCGCCTCCCGAAGCTCGGGGAGGCCGGCCGCCGGGGTGTAGCGATGGTTTGCCGGATCCCTGGCCGCGGCCACGGCGGCTTCTACGATGTGGTCGGGAGTGGGAAAGTCGGGTTCGCCGGCGCCAAAGCCGATGACGGGCTCGCCGGCAGCGCGCAGGCGCTTCGCCTCGGCACTGATTGCCAGTGTCGCCGACGGCTCGATCCGTGCCGCCCGCTCGCTGATTCCGTCGTTACCTACGTCGGCCGAGCTCACTAGGGCCCGGCCTCTTTGGGGCTCCTGTGCATCACTACCCTCCCCGGACAGACAACGATAGAGGGCCCTGTGAGCGATCTCGATTCCATCATCATTCCCCAGGAGCTGATGCCGTCGGACGGGCGCTTCGGTTCCGGCCCTGCGCTTGTCCGCAGCGCCGGAGTCGACCGGCTCGCCGCGGTCGCCGGCACCTACCTGGGCACCAGCCACCGCCGCGAGGGTGTGCGCCGGGTCGTTCGGTCCATCCGAACCGGTCTCGCCGAGTTGTATGAGCTCCCCAACCGCTACGACGTAGTGCTCGGTGTCGGCGGCGCCACAATGTTCTGGGAGGTCGCCGCCCACTCGCTGATCGCGCACAAGAGCCAGCATGTCAGCATCGGCGAGTTCTCCGAGAAGTTCGCCGCCGTGGTCGCGACCATGCCGCATCTCGACAACCCAGCGGTGATAGCAGCCCCCCCTGGGTCGGCGACCACACCGGTAGCGGACGACACGGTGGATACCTATGCCCTGATCCACAACGAGACATCCACCGGCGTGCTCGCTCCGCTGGTCCGGCCCGACGACGGCGACTCAGTCCTCCTGGTAGACGGAACCTCGGCGGCCGGCGCGGTGCGGGTCGATTCAGGGGTCTTCGACGTCTATTACTTCTCCCCGCAGAAGGCCTTCGGGTCTGAGGGAGGGCTGTGGATCGCCTTGTGCTCCCCTGCGGCGGTCGACCGGATCGAGCGGATGGCTTCAGAGCGGTCGATTCCCCCAATGTCGTCACTGCAGATCGCGCTGGAGAACTCGCGCCAGGACCAGACCTACAACACACCGTCGCTGGCCACGCTCTTCCTGCTCGCCGACCAGATCGACTGGCTCACCGCCCAGGGCGGGTTGGCCTGGGCCGAGCAGCGGGCACGATCCTCCTCAGGGATCGTCTATGCCTGGGCCGAAGCATCTTCCTACGCCACGCCGTTCGTGACCGACGCCGCTATACGCAGCCCGACCGTGACGACCGTCGACCTAGACGAGTCGGTCGCCGCCGAGGATGTAGTAAGCGTTCTTGCCGCCAACGGGATCGTCGACGTGCTCGGGTACCGGAAGCTCGGGCACAACCAGCTGCGTATCGCCACCTTCCCCAACGTCGACCCAGCCGATGTCGAGCGCTTGACCAGCGCCATCGACTACGTCGTCTCCCGGCGATGATCGCGCCGATGATCTGACTCCGTGGACCCCTTCAGCGACTACGACGACTACGACGCCGTTGGCCTCGCCGGCCTGGTTGCCGCAGGAGAGGTGAAGCCCCGCCAGCTGGTCGACGCGGCCGCCCTCCGAATCCAGGCCGTGAACCCGGCCATCAATGCCGTGATCTGGCAATGCCTCGACCAAGCTCGGGACGAGGCTGCGGACCGAGCCGGCGGACCGCTCGCAGGCGTTCCTATTCTGATCAAAGACCTGGTCAGCGACGACGGCACGCCGGTCACGTTTGGTTCGGTGTTCTTTCGCGACTACGTCGGGGAGGTGACCAGCGAGTTCCGGCATCGCGTCCACGCCGCAGGTTTCATAGAGGTAGGGAGGACCAACACCCCGGAATTCGGCTTGTTGCCGACAACGGAACCGGTGCTGCACGGCCCGACCAGGAACCCGTGGGATCTCACTCGATCCTCCGGTGGTTCCAGTGGGGGTGCCGCGGCGGCGGTTGCGGCGGGCATCGTCCCGTTGGCTCAGGGCAGCGACGGCGGCGGATCGATCAGGATCCCGGCGTCGGCCTGCGGGGTGTTCGGGCTCAAGCCGTCACGGGGACGAAACCCAAGACGGCCGCCGGTTTCCAGTGATTCGGTGTCTGTGGACGGTGCGCTCACCAGGACGGTTCGCGATTCAGCGGCGTTCCTCGATGCGATCCATGGCCCGACCCAAGGTGACGAGTACTGGGCCCCTCCCCCTTCGGGAACATTCTCCGAAGCCGTGTCCGCCGACCCGGGTCGGCTCCGCATCGCCTATTCGGTGCGCGACGCGCGGGGGATCCGCGTCCACCCCGACTGTGAGGCGGCCGTCGTGGAGACGGCAGAGCTGCTCAGCGCCCTCGGGCACGATGTCGTTGAGGCCGCGCCCGAACTCGACGGTGCCGCCATGGGGCAGGCGTTTCTGGAAATATGGGCCGCCCTCGCCGAACATGGATTCGGCAACATCCTCGGCTCAGCCGAAGAGCTCGGGCCTGGAGTGCGCCACCTGCGGCGCCTCGCCGGCGACCTGCGCACCATGCGGGTCCTCAGCCGCCTCACCCAAAGGGCAACCAACAACCCAGCTTTTGAACCCTTCACCTTTACCCTGGTCAGGCGCTCGGCGCAACGCTCCCCTGCCGATCTGTTGACTGCGCAGGTTTCCTTGCAGGAAGCCTCCCGCGAGGCCGGTCGTTTCCTAGAGCGGTACGACGTTTTCCTCACTCCTGTTCTCGGATCCCCACCGGTGCCGCTGGGAGCCATCGATCAGACGCTGCCATGGGACGAGTTCACGGAGATGATCGCGCGCTACGTTCCTTTCACCCCACTCGCTAACTTCTCCGGGCTCCCCGCGATGTCGGTTCCACTGTTCTGGACCGACGACGGCCTGCCGATTGGCTCGCACTTCCTTGGCCGCTTCGGCGACGAGGAGACGCTGTTCAGTCTCGCCGGCCAGCTCGAGAGGGCGCGCCCGTGGGCAGACCGCAAACCACCGGTGTACGCAAACGTGTGAGTTCTGAGTTCCCAGTTGCCAATCGCGATTCCTAACTGGCAACTGGAAGCGAGCGCAGCGAGCGAACTGACAACTGGAAGCGAGCGCAGCGAGCGAACTGACAACTGGAAGCGAGCGCAGCGAGCGAACTGACAACTGGTAACTTTCCCCTCATGCACCGTCTGATCCTCTTTCGTCACGGCAAGTCCGATTGGGATGCCTCATATGGCAACGACCGGCAGCGTCCGTTGAACAAACGCGGGGAACGGGCGGCCGGCACGATGGGAATCGTGCTCCGCCAGATGGGAGAGGCACCGGACCGCATCGTGTCGTCGACAGCGGTCCGGGCCGAGTCCACCGCAGAGATCGCCAGGCTCGCCGGGGGCTGGTCGGGACCCCTCGAGCTCTCCGACGACCTATACGGCGCCTCGCCCGATGAGGTGCTGGCTGTAGCGGCACGCCACGGTGGGAGCGCACAGCGCCTGATGCTCATCGGCCACGAGCCGGCCTGGTCGATGGTGACGACGCAGCTCACCGGCGGACGCGTCGCCGTCCCCACCGGGTCGGTTGTGGGCATTGACCTCGACATCGACGACTGGTCGCAGACAGCTCCCGCGTCTGGGACCGTCGCCTATGCGTTGCATCCGAGGATGTTCAAGGGCTGGGATCTGTGATCGACCTTCGATCCGACACGGTGACCCGTCCGACCGATGCTATGCGCACCGCGATGGCGGTCGCCGATGTAGGCGACGACGTCTTCGGCGACGATCCGACCGTCAATGAACTCGAGCGCGCGGTCGCCGAGCTGTTGGGCAAGGAGGACGCGGTCTACGTGCCGTCGGGTGTGATGGCGAACCAGATTGCACTGCGGTCGCACACCACACCCGGGGATCTCGTGGTGATGGAGGCCGAAGCTCACATCAGGGGTCACGAGAGCGGCGCTCCCGCCGCCCTATCTGGGGTCACCATCACGCCGGTCGCCGGCCATCTCGGTGTATTCACTGCCGAACAGTTCCTGGCGGCGGCGCCGCCACCGCCAAAGGATCTTCCCTCAGCGCAACACGATCCGGTGGCACTGGTGACCCTGGAAAACACCCACATGGAGGCTGGGGGCACAATTTGGCCCCTCGAAGCCATGCAGGCCATCGTCGACACCGCCGGCGACCTCGGGATCGCGACCCATCTCGATGGCGCGCGGCTGTGGAACGCGACGGCGGCCACCGGAATCCCCGAAGCAACGTACGCCGAAGGGTTCGACACCGTCAGCGTCTGTTTCTCGAAGGGCCTAGGCGCGCCGGTCGGGTCTGCGGTCGTGGGTTTGGGTGCCACCATCGAGCGGGCCCGTCGCTACAAGAAGATGTACGGCGGAGGGTTTCGCCAGGCAGGCATCATTGCTGCTGGTGGACTGTATGCCATCAGGCACCATGTGGACGATTTGAAGCTGGCCAACGCGTGGGCCTCGACGTTGGCCGATGGGC
>JADFIY010000083.1 GCA_022566415.1 Acidobacteriota bacterium | reverse complement strand
TCCACGGCGGCGACATGCAGAAGCGGTCGATGGACCGGGCCGTGGAACAGCAGGCGGCGCCGGCGGCGTACGTCCAGAACCTGGCCGGGTCGGGTAGCGCGGCCGACGAGCTGGATAAGCTGAAGGGCCTGCATGACCGGGGTGTGCTCACCGACGACGAGTTCGCCGCACAGAAACAGAAGGTGCTGGCCTCCTAAACGTTCGTCGCCATCCAAGGCTCAGGTGTCTGGTCTGGCTCAGCGCGCCAGACACCTGAGCCGAGAAAGCAGCGGGTGTCAAAGAGTTTGTGTCTGGCCGGAAAATGCCGCGACGACCCACGCGGATAGCGGCCGCGGCGACCACCCTTCTCGTAGTGCCTGCCAGGCTGCGGAAAGGTCGGCAACGAGCGCACAGTGTCATCGTGGTACATGAGACGCTCTTCAGCACTCGCAGCAAAGGGTCTTCCTGAGGCCGAATAGACACGCCAGCAGGGTTCTTGTGTTCCCGACCCCTGGCGAGGATGGGGCGTCAGCTTGCGGAGACGTTGACCTCGATGGTGTGCCAACCCGTGGCTCCGTCCGGCGGTGCCGCATGGACTACCTCGGTCTGGGTCTCTCCGGTCCCGTCGGTCGCGCGGACCCTCAACTGATGCTCTCCCGGCTCCGCATCCCACAGGTACACCCATTGCCGCCAGGCGTGTTCCGAAACCCGTTCACCAAGACTTGCCTCCGCCCACGGACGGTCGTCGACCTGGACCTCCACCCTGACGATGTCTCGGCTGGGAGCCCATGCGATTCCGGCGATGGGGACCGTTCCAGGGGAAAGGGGGCGACTTGTTCGGGGTACGTCAATCCGGGACTGCGTCTTGATGGGCGCTTCCTTTGCCCATCCAC
The DNA here is from genome assembly GCA_022566415.1 of Acidobacteriota bacterium. Taxonomy (GTDB): domain Bacteria; phylum Actinomycetota; class Acidimicrobiia; order Spongiisociales; family UBA5794; genus JACZST01. The sequence goes on along the minus strand of JADFIY010000083.1, from coordinate 9,601 downwards.
GGGGAATCCAATAGGCATCGAAAGCGTCAAGCGTGGTCAGCTCAACCTCGGTGAGCCACTTCGTCGCCGACACGTAGCCATACAGCCCGGAAACGACCAGACGTGCGGGAAAGCCGTGGGGTGCCGGTAGTGGTTCTCCGTTCATGCCAACGGCCACCAGGGCGGGCCGGTCACCTTCGAGGACTGCGGTTGGGAAACCAACGGTGAAGTCGTCGACCGATCGCCCAACGACCTGGGTGGCTCCCGGTTGAACTCCAGCCTCGTCGAGGAGCTCGGTCAGCGGTACTCCGAGCCAGGCGGCATTGCCGACGAGGCTGCCGCCCACCTTGTTGGAAACACATGACAACGTGATGGTTTGTTCCACTAGTGGCATGGCGAGGAGCTCGTCGAATGTCAATTCGTACGGGTTGTCCACCATCCCGGTGAAACGGAGCCGCCACTTGGCCGGGTCTACCTGGGGCACCTCGAGCGCGGTGTCGATCCGGTAGAAGGTTTCGTTTGGGGTGAACAGCGATGACAGTCCAGGGTAATCCGCCGCAGTGAACGTCACCGGGGCGGGGACGGAGGTGGGGACGGTGGTTTCAGCGGTCGCAACCAAACTCAAGTTGGAGCGAGCGGCCTCAACCACGCTCCGGGACCCCAGCAGCCGACCCACATACGCACTGGCGGCGGCTCCGACTCCCACCACCACCGCCGCAGTGACGAACCCGCGCCGGTCCACCAGATGTTCCGTACCCGGCGCCGCCGTCTCAGGCTCGCGAGCGGAAACGGCTTCTGCGGTCTCCGCGGTGCCCAGAGTGCCGAGAAGCCAGAAGAGCGCCCCGAGCCCCGCTCCGATTGCCACGACGGCCACCAATACTGCGGCAATGTCGGACGCCATCGGGTTGCGGGTACCGGCCCAGGCGCCAAGGGCACCAAAGAGGGCGAAGCCGGCTACACCGATCCAGCGACGGGAGGTGGCAAGCACCCCGAGCAGGCCGGTGATGACCAGAGTCGCCACCACGATCCCGATGAGGAGAGCCGGCTTGTCGTTCGTACCGAAGATCGCTATCGAGGCCCTGACGGCCTTGATCGGAGCCACATCGACCAGGAGCTCACCGACCGACACGACCAACGACGGGGTACTGCTGCTGATCCCGGCGAGCAATTCGCCCACACCGAGTGCCAGAGCCCCCGCCAGCATCCCGGCAAGCGCAGCGCGGCCGGTGTTCAGACCGGGCCGAACCGGGGTGGCGTCCCGAGGCGCTTCGCTACCGGTCACGTGATCTCCGATGTGGTCGTTCGAGGACCTCTTCCCCCCGCCGACTTGCGGTAGCCAACCTGCCCTGACGCCGTTGGCGCTTCCGGAAGGGCGCCCACTTCGATTCCAGGGTAATGGCAGGTCAACATCTCTGGCTTGTAACGGTTCCCGTGTCCCAGAAATTCGCAGGACGGAGCGAGTTAACAGAATGTTTATCTACACCTTGCTCGAGATAGTCGATCGAAAAACCTCCCGCCCCGGAAGATGGCGGACGTGCGTGGCAGGCTCCGGTACCCGGGGAAGCATCGGCAGCTGGGACCATGCCGCGATCGTCATGGCTGTTCGCGTCACGGGGCGTGTGCCCGGTGGTCCCGCTCGTGGCGACGGTCGTCGATCCGGTGGATCATTGCGGCCACGCCGATGGCTATCGCCGCACCGAGCGCCGCTCCGGCAGCCACATCGGACAGCCAATGCACCCTCAGATAGACGCGGCTGAGGGCCATGACAACGGCGAACCCGACAGCGAGCATCTCGAGGTTCCTCCGCCTCGGGCTTGCGGGGACGAGCACGATCACCGCCGCGATCGCGATGGCGGAGCCGGCGACGGAATGACCCGACGGAAATGACCAGTTGGTTATCTCGACCAACGACATTGGGGGGCGGACCCGCATGTACAGGTCCTTCAAAGGACCGATGAGCAGTTGGGTCAACCCAATGGCTAACACCCACGATAGGAAAGCTTCCCACCGACGCCGCCACGCCAGCCATCCGGCGACGGCGACGATCAGCGGCAAGGTCACCCACACGCTGCCGACGAAATCGAGGCCCTCGGCGACGGCCACTGCTGGCTCCCATTCGGCCGACACGACCCAGCGCTGCACCACATCGTCGACCGACTGAACCGCGTCGGTGAGGGTGGGAACGGCCAATGCCAGAAAGAGGAGGGCGCTGAGTGCCCACAGCAAGAGTGCGACCCTCAATGCGACGGGGTGATCGCGCACCAGGGGATGTCTTTGCAGTCGGCCGGCAGGAGCGGCCGTCGGTCGGTCAGCGGTCATCAGCTCCTCCAGCTTGATGACTCTAAACGCCACAAGAGTTGCCAGGAACCCCGGCTGCATCTGTCCGTCGGTCGCGGCCCCAGTGTCATCGTGCCTGGGGGGAGAGCCCTCGTGGTCACCAACGACAACCCCGACCGATGCGTGAACCTGCGGTGAGCTCGCAGACGGCTTTGACGACTTCACGCCTGGATCAAAACGGGACGCGCCGCACCGGCCCATCCCGGGTCCGAACCGACCGACCACCGGTAACATCAGTCGAACTACGACGGCGGCAGGGTGGAGTCGACCCATCGCATCGACAACGATCCGTCGACGTTGGGACCGTCGGCCCGGCACCGATGGCGAGCCGGGGGGAGCCGCCCTGGTGCGAGATCCCGCCCAGACGTGCTCCACGAGCGCGCCGGCCCGGAGGAAGATTGATCAGGATCCTCGCAGTCGCAGACGAGATCGACGAGGCTCTGTATGGGTCCCGGTTGGCGGAGTTGCGCCCCGACCTCATCCTCGGCTGCGGCGACCTACCGTTCGATTATTTGGAGTACCTGACCTCGGCGACCTCGGCGCCGCTGTACTACGTCCGTGGCAATCACGATCCGGGGCCCGAGCGGCCAAGTGTCTCGGCATATCTGCCTGTCGAATACCATTCCGAAGCGCCGGCAGGAGTCCTCGGGGGTATCGATGTGGACGGTCGAGTTTTGGACCAGGGTGGCTTGCGCATCGCCGGCCTTGGCGGCTCGATTCGCTACCGCGAGGGTCCCAACCAGTACACGCAGCGGGAGATGGGGCGTCGGGTGCGCAAGCTCGTACGGAACGCACGGCTGCGGCGGGTGCGGGATGGCCGCGCCCTTGACGTGGTGATCGCCCACTCGCCCCCCTCGGATTATGGCGACGCAGACGACGCGGCCCACCGCGGCTTCTCTGCGTTTCACCAGCTCATCGACCACCTTCACCCGAGGCTGATGCTCCATGGGCACATCCATCCTTATGGATTCCCCACACCGGACCGCACCATTGGTGACACGCGCATCGTGAACGTCATTCCTTACCGTCTCCTGGAGGTGGAGTGATCTATTCCTCCTCGTTCTCGAAGGCCCACCGCAAGGAGGTGTATCACCGACTAGCCAGAGTCGTGCGCGGTGAGCCACCCACGAACCTGCTGTCATTCGAGGACCTCAGGAGCCGGTTCCACCTCTTTCACAAGTCGTACGTGGGTGTCCAGACGATCGAGGTAGCCAAGATCATCGGGACGGTGGAGCGATCCAGCGACTTCGACAAAGACTTTCTTCCGCGATCGGCACAAACCAGGGAAGGGTGGGAGCGATTGGAGCGGGCCTTTCCCACGGGAGGCTTTCCTCCCATCTCGGTGTACAAGGTCAACGACGTGTACTTTGTGATCGACGGCAACCACAGGGTCGCCCTGGCCAAGCATCAGGGTGCCGATTCCATCGACGCCGAGATCACCGAAATCCACACCGACATCGAGATCGATGAACGTACCGACTTCGACCGCATCATCTACCTCGAACAAGCCCGCCGTTTCATGCAGGAGAGCGGCCTGGAACGGGCTAGACCCATGGCCAGGATCGACTTCACCCGGGCGCAGGGTTTCGCTGAGCTCCTCGAGCACGTGAAGGTGCACGGGCACGACCTCATGATGAGGCGCGGTGAGGTGCTGCGCCCGGAGGTCATCGCCGCCGATTGGTACGACCGGGTATACCTGCCCGGCATCGAGTCGATCCGGTGGGAGAAGCTGACCGAGCTCTTGCCGGAATCGACCGAGGCGGACATCTTCCTTTGGGTGTTGCGGCGGCGGCGGGATCACATGCCCGACGAGCGGCCCGAGTCCTTCGGGGAAGCCGCGCAACAGGCGACCCAGGACCAGGAACGGCGGATCAGGGTGCGGGCGAGACGCGCTCTTGGCCGCAGGTAGTTTGGGCCGTTACCGTCCTCAGCTCCGGTCTCGGCAAAGGGTGACATGACCGAACGTGAATGGCACAGCCCCATCGTCGACGACGAGATCGCCGAACCTTGGCGGCGCTTGGTGGGGTTCGTGATCGATTGGATGATCTTGGTCATGATCGCTCTCCTCCTGGTATCGGTGCTCCGAATCGATTTCGGCGAAGGCGATGCGCTGCGGCTCCCTGCTTCTGTTCTGATCGTTCAGGGGCTTGTCGCCGCCGCGTATTACATCGGGTTCACGGTGTCCCGCGGCCAAACGCCTGGCAAGATGTTGATCGGCACCAGGGTGGTGATGGAGCGAACCGGTCAGATCCCCGGTTTTCGCCCATCCGCTATACGTTGGGTGGTGCCGGGCTTTTTCGCGTTTTTACCAGGAATCAGCGTTGTCGCCGCGGTCATCTACGGTTGGTTGGTGTTCGACAGCCGCCGTCGAGGGTTGCACGACAAGGCCGCGAAGACGGTGGTGGTGCATGCACGCTGACCAGAAAGGAGGTGTCCTCATCGAGGACGGCGTTCGATCGATCCCCACGACCGGTGCCTGGGCGCCCTTCCTCAGGCCTCGGTCTACGGCCGGGCACGTTGGCGCCACCGTCGCTCTTGCACTGTGCTGCGCGGCATTGGCTGCCTGCACGACATCTCGTACTTCGGATCCGCCGAGCGTGGTCACGGTCGAGGTGATCCTCACAGGTCTCCAGAATCCGCGTGGTATCGCCCTCGACGCAGAAGGCGGTCTCTTGGTGGCAGAGGCTGGGTCGGGTAACGATCCCATCGATACCAGGCAGCGATCGGGCAGGCTCACCAGGTTCATCGACGGCAACGGCGACGGCGACTTCACGGATCCGGGCGAGACCGAGCCATGGTTCGAGCGTCTCGCCAGCTACAACGCCAGGGGCCACCTCGAGCAGCGGCTCGATGAGGTGAGCGGCCCGAGCGACGTCACGCTCCATAGCGATGCTCGGGTGTTCCTATCGGTCGACGGTGGTTTCGACGAGTTCGCCCTGTTGGAGATCAGCCCTGAACGGTCGATGGGTCGCAATCTGTCCGCGCGCAGCAACATGACAGGGCTCGGCCTGACCCTGGATGAGCGCAGCATCTTCGCAACCGAGAGCATGCTCAACCAGTTGATCGAGGTGTCGCTCGAGTCGGGGGACCGGCGCGACGTCGTTGCCTTCTCGCTCCTCGACAGCGGGCAGGAAGCAGTGCCTGCGGGTCTCGCCGTCGATCCCCGCAATGGCGACGTCTTGGTTGCGCTCTTCTCGGGTGGGGCGTCTGCCGACGACGGCAGTTTCATCCCATTTGTGCTCGGCGAAGCGAAGGTTGTGCGCGTTGATCCGCTCACCGGTCGGGTCGTCGATGAGATCGTCGGGCTCACCACCGCGGTGGATGTCGCCATTGACGAGCTCGGCAACGTCTTCGTGGTCGAGTTGGCGGCCGACCACGGAGAGCTCTTTGCGACTACGGCAGACCTGGACGACCCGGATGCGATTCCCCAGCACGGTGGCTACCTCAGATTTACCGGCACAGTCACCATGTATCCGGCAGACGGTGGACCGCCGCGTATTCTCGCCGAGGGCCTGGACGCTCCAACCAACATCACCCTGGGCGACGACGGGGCTCTTTACGTGTCAACGGGCCAGGGTACGCCCGGCAGGCCGATCCCCGGCCCGGATGGGCCGACGGTGATCGTCGGGGAAGTCATCCGCATCACCGGGTTCTGACCTGCGCTCATAGCAAAACGCGAGCCCGGCGAGACGAATATCCGCAGAGCGCGCGTAGATCAGTGGATCAGCGGATCAGTGGATCAGCATCTGCCTTCGCTACTGACTACTGCTCTACTAATTCGCTACTGCTCTACTTCAGGTCCCGTTCAGCAACCCAACGCGCCGGATCCCGTTGCGGCTCACCACGATGCGAGCCACCTGCCACTGAGCTTCCTGCGCGTCCTTGGCGGCGAGCCGATAAACCACGGTGATGTCGTAGGCGCGCGGCAGCTTCGATTCGAATAACTCTCCTGCTTCCGGATCGGCAAGGGTCACAGTCCTCTTGGCATCATCGGTGTGGGCCAGCCACCGAGATATGTCGACCCGCATCACATCGGTCAGCGACGCGAACTCGGGAGCGGTCGTTTCCATGGCGTCGGCTCGCACGCGCACGGTCTTGGTGTGACGCAAAATCGACTCGGGTCCCCCGAGCTCCTGAAGCCGGTTTCGGAAGGCGACTCTGCGCACGACGTCGACGCCGTCGGGTAGGGCGTCCCTATCGACGAATCCCAGCCTCTCCGCGACGTCTGCCAGCACCGAGGAGCTGCCGGGCCTGTTCACCGTCCAGCGTCGGTCGGGGAGATGGGTGGCGACGAGAGAGTCGAATACGGTTTGCAGGATCGCCTTCAGCCGGTCCTTGCCCATGTAAGCCACGATCACGACCGCCACCCACACGCCGAGACGGCCCGGCACGTTCGGCTGGCCAAAGAGGACGGCTAGGACCACTGCGAAAGCCATGGCGATCCCTGCAGCCAGGGCGTGGAAGATGTGCAGGGCCACGCTGTACCCGTCGCGGATCTGGACGTCCAGCCACAACACCGAAGAGGTGAAGCGCTTCAGCGAATGCTGCCGTCGCTCGATCTGTTCGAGGTCGTGGATCGAGCCAGTCGCGGAGCTCACCGGCCCCGCGTTTCGCGAGCGCCGGTAGCGCGCCTCATCGACGGCTGCCGCCGTCGTCGCGCCCAACACCCCTTCCGACTCGTCGCCGGCTCCGACCACATTCGCCAGATCGATGAGAGCCATCTCCAGAATACGGGACAGGTATTCATCCACCCAGGCTGCGGTTTTCGCCACTTCGGGATCGGCCTGCTCGAGTGGCTCCAGGACATCACGGATGGCGGCGAGTGCCCCACTCCCGGTCGTCACGAACGTGTCAACGAGGGCTGTCAAGCGTCTTCCGTCCTCGGGAGTCTCTGCGTCGATGATCGCCTGCGCCTCGTCGGTGATCGCCAGCCGTACTCGGCTGCTGAAGAGCTTGAGCTCTCGCACCACGTCGTCGGGAGGCCCCGACATCAGTTGCCCGGCGAGCTTCCGAGCTTCCTCCGGCACACGCTCCAACTCGATCCGGGGGATGGTGAACCGAACGTATGACCTGAAGTCGGCGAACAGCTCTCGCTTGGAATAGGTGTTGGCATCCAGCCGGAAGGATTCAGGGAGGAAGTAGAACGCCTGCCAGGTCCGGTCTTCGGAGACCGGGTATCGCAGCGTGAGCTCCAGATGCGTCCGATCGTGGCGCTCCCACCTGGGGCCGGGAACCGGCGCCGTCTCCACGGACGAGGTTGCGTCGGCGGCGAGCGTCGTGGTCCGGCGTACCGGATCCGAGTCGGGTTGGGCCATCGAGAGCTCCTACCTAGAGGCGCAGCAAATAGGGCGCGATCCGGTGTGTCGGCGAGGCCGTTTGCGGCGCCGTGGCCCGAGCGGGCCGTAGCCAACCGGGAAGAGCGGGAAAGTGGCTCCACTTCTGTCGGGACGGCCGGTCACCTGTCGGTGCGCGCCGTGAGTAGTGGTGGTACCAGGCAGAGGAACGCCAACGAGGCGATGGGGTCGGGTAGTGGGCCATCGACACGGTATGAACGGGCCGGCGGCTTGCGCGCTTTTCGACGATGTCCGGTTGCGCCATGTAGATGTCCGGTTGCGCCATGTAGAGGTTGACTCTAGGGTCACCCGTGACGGAAATCGGGCGCGGAAGGCTCCATGGAAGGCTCTTGTGTTTTCGGTGCGACTTTTGCGTTCCCGCGCGGTTTTCACGAAGTGAGGAATGGCATGACAAGGAGTTGTACATGAAACACAGACCGACGCGGTTCCGGGCACTCATCCTGCTCGGGATCGTTTTCGCACTCGTCGCGGCTGCCTGCACGAGCAGCGATACGCCAGATGACAGCGGACTGATCACCATCGTGGCCCGATGCAAGGCGGCCCCAAACGTAGAGGATGGGCGCTGCAACAACCTGTTGAGGGGCGTCGTCGCCGCTAACGCCCAGCTCGCCGCTGACGGCGACGATCGTCGCGTCGAGGTCCAGATCATCCAGGACAACGCTGATTGGGGCGACTACAGGACCGAGTTCGAGCTGGCCTCATCCGCCGGCGAGGCGCCCGACATCATCGTGTCCGGCCATGAGGACATCGGCGTTTGGGCGACGTCGGGGATCATCACCGACGTGACCGACCTGCTGGGTGACTATCCGGAGTTCGATGACGTAACCCCCTCGCTATGGGCGTCTACCGAGCTCAACGGAAAGCGCTGGGGCGTCCCCCAGGATGCTGAGGCACGACCGCTGTACTTCCGGAAAGACCTCCTTCTCGAGCTGGGCTGGACCCAGGCCGAAGTCGACAGCCTGCCGGCGGACCTCGCCAGTGGTGCTTTCACATGGGAGGACATGCTCGACACTGCGGAGGCCGCAGTGGCGGCCGGTGTCGTAGATGAAGGCAACGGTTGGTGGCATCGCCCGGTCAACGGGAACGACTTCCTGTACTACTACTACTCGGCGGGCGGAGAGCTCTTGGACGACAGCGGTGCCCTGATCTACGACCAGGCGGCCGCGCAGCAGGTCTACGAGCTCGTAGGCGGCGCTGTTGACCGTGGCATCCTTTCCAACACCCTTCTCGGAACCTCGTGGGCGGACTGGAACTCCACTGTTGCCAACGGCAACGTGCTCTTCGTGTTCGGTGGCTCATGGCAATGGAGTGACTGGGCTGTCAACTATGTTGTCGATCCTGATGGGGAACAGTATCTCTTCGACAATCTCGGTTTTGGTCCCATCCCGGCTCTTGCTGCAGGAACCAACGAACCGACAACCCTGACCCATCCACTCCTGTACATGGTTAGCTCGGGTTCGGAGAACCCCGATCTCGCCCTCATGGTCATCTCCAAGGCGACGACCAAGGAACTGAACACCGAGTATGCGCTGGCAAGTGGCCACCTGGCGATCCTGACATCACAGGCGGATTACGAGCCGTACACGAGTTCGGTGTTCCTGTCTGAGGTGGGTGCGCTGCTGGAGTTCACGACGTTTGTGCCCAACAGCCCGTTCTTCAGCGCATGGTCCGAGGGCTACTTTCTCGGGCTCTCGGCCGTTGAGTCCGGCGACCTGACCCCTGCTGAAGCGGTCCAGGTAGTTGTGGACCAGCTCCAGAACGAGCTCGGCGAAAACGTGATCATCACGGGGATCATCACGGGAGGGTGATCTAACGCCACCAACAGTAGGAAGTGGGGGAGGGCTCCGTCCCTCCCCCACTCCCCCGCTCGCTAGAAGGGTGACGACCCGGTGACGCAGCAGATCGAGGAAGAATACGAAGCCCTGGCCAGC
>JADFIY010000082.1 GCA_022566415.1 Acidobacteriota bacterium | reverse complement strand
CCGTCGGCGCTCGACGACATGGCAAACGACGTCTTCCCTGATCCGCTGGTCCCGCTTGGGGAGATCATTTCGGGAGGGCCGCCACCAGACGGGATTCCGCCGATCGAGGATCCGGTGTTCCTGCCCGTTGCCGACAACCTCGAGATACTCGATCCGGCTGAGCCCGTGGTGGTGCTCGAGATCAACGGCGACGCCCGGGCGTATCCGATTCGGGCGATGGTGTGGCACGAGATCGTCAACGACACGGTCGGCGGAGTGCCGGTTTCGGTCACCTATTGCCCGTTGTGTAACTCGGCAGTCACCTACGTGCGCGAGATCAACGGGGTGGAGACGACGTTCGGAACTTCTGGCCGGCTCTTTGCTTCGGCGCTGATCATGTACGACCGGGCAACGGAGTCACTGTGGACGCATTTCGACGGCCGGGCGGTCGTCGGGGTGCTGACCGGAACCCAGCTCGAGTCGATTGCGTCCCCACTGCTGTCCTGGGGTGACTTCAGGGAGAACCATCCGACCGGGCAGGTGCTCGACTGGAACGCCACCGGCTTCAACCGGGACTACGGAAGGAACCCGTATTTCGGATACGACGATCCAGACACCAGCCCGTTCCTGTTCCGCGGCACCGTCGACGACCGGGCGAGAGCGAAACAAAGGGTGGTCGGCGTCGCCATCGATGGGGAGGCGGCCGCCTTCAGCCTCGACTACATCTCCGGGGGTGAGGCAAAGGCGACCAACGAAGCGGTCAGTGACAAGCCGGTCGTGATTTTCTGGAAGGCAGGCCAATCCTCGGCCCTCGACACCCAGGACCAGTTCACCGGCAAGGACGTTGGGTCGGTCGGAGTGTTCGATCCGGTCGTCGACGGCGAACTGCTGACGTTCGTCGCGGTAGGGGACCGATTCGTCGACGAGGCGACATCGAGCACGTGGACGATCACCGGCGAAGCAGTCGATGGACCGCTTGCCGGGACCGTGCTGGAGCGGCTCGACCACCTTGACACCTTCTGGTTTGCCTGGTCCACCTACCGGCCGGAGACGGTCCTGGTCGAGAGCTGAGCGCACCACCGCCGCGGTCCACCCCAAACCCCCATCCTCCATCGTCATCCTCGCCGATGGGAGGATCGGCAATCGTTGAGCCGTCGGAGCCGATCGGGGAGTAAGGCGATGGGGTCGCCCTGGCGAAGGGTGCAGACTCGGGTACAGTAACGGCACTGTGACGAAACCTGCGGTGCACTGCGTCTGGTGTGGGGGAGCGTTCACCGTCGACCCTGGGCCGGGGCGCCCGGCCCGCTACTGCCGGCGGAGCCACCGCCAGCGCGCTTACGAGGCACGCCGTGAGGCGGCGCGACGGGGGCTGCGACCCGACGAGGTGGTCCTGAACCGGCACACCTGGGAGCGGCTACGCGACGCCCTGTACCGACTGGAGGCTGCGGCACAGGATGTGGCGCTCGACCTCGGGTCTGGCCGCCCCACCAAGGCCGACTACGTAGAAGCCCTCGGATACCTCGCCGCCGCGGTGCGAGATTTGCAGGAGGTGGCGGTCGAGCCGACGGCGATGAGCGGTTAGCGGCACAGACGTCGGCTTGCCAACCGGGGCTTTCTAGGCTGTCGGGATGTCCGATGACCTGGAGCACACGCGTACGCCCCTTCCGGCAACCTCGGCCGGATCCAACCTCGGGGCTTTCGGCTGGACCGAGTGGGGGTTGCTTGCGGGCATCGCACTGATCTGGGGTTCCTCGTTCCTGTGGATCGATATTGGCCTGGAGGCTTTCAACCCCGGTGTGATCGCAATGGCTCGGATCGCTCTTGGCACGGCAACGGTTGGGCTGTTTCGCAGAGCTCGCGTACCGCTCGCCCCCGAGGATCGCCGTCGCGTCGCCGTGCTCGGCGTGGTGTGGATCGGTATCCCGCTCATCCTGTTTCCGGTCGCTCAGCAATGGATCGATTCGTCTGTAGCCGGGATGCTCAACGCTGGGGTACCGATCGTCACCGCGGCATGGGCGACCATTCTGTTGGCGAGACTTCCCGGGTGGCGTCAGCTCCTCGGCATCGGCGTCGGTTTTGTCGGCATCACAGCCATTTTCTTGCCGGAGTTCCAGGACACCACGGCAACGGCGCTGGGGGCGATCCTCGTTCTGATCGCGGTCATTCTCTATGCCCTGTCGGCGAATTTGATCGTGCCTCTCCAACAGCGATACGGCGCGCTGCCTCTCCTGTTTCGTGCACAGCTCGCAGCTTTCGTCTTCGTGCTTCCAATCGGCCTGGTCTCGATCCCGGGCTCGACCTGGGCATGGAACTCGGCGCTGGCGATGATCCCGCTCGGCCTGCTCAGCACCGGGTTGGCGTTTGTGCTGCTGGCCACCCTGGTCGGGCGAGCCGGGGGACCGCGCGGTTCGATCGCTATCTACTTTGTGCCAATCGTGGCCATCGCACTCGGTGTCATCTTCCTCGACGAGATGGTTGGGCGGCTCGCCCTCATCGGTACCGGGCTGGTTGTGCTCGGAGCCTGGATCACCTCGCGCCCCGAGGTGTGACCAACGGGTGGGGACAACGCGAGGATGACTACCGACCGTGCGACCTGGGGGAGAGGCGGTCGGATCCGCATAGACTCGGTGACCGTGACCCCGATCGAGTGGTTGTCGTCCGCAGTTGACGTGGTGATCGTCGTTGGCACGTCGATCAGCTTGATCACGGCGTGATGTCCGTCAAACGATTCCTGCCCGCGGCGGTGGCCGGGACGGCCCTTCTTGTGGCCACCGTTGCTGCAAAACGCGGGGCTCCCGCCTGGGAGCACCGGACATACAGCGCCATCAACGACCTGCCAGACGCCTTGGCCCCATTCGTCTGGCCCCCGATGCAATTCGGCAGCCTCACCTCTCCGTTCGCACTGGGAGCGCTCGCCTACTTGCGGAATCGTCGCCCCGAACCCGCAGCGTCCATCATCGCCGCGGGATTCGCCGCCTGGATCACGGCCAAGGGCATGAAGAAGCTGGTCGGTCGAGGCCGGCCGCACGACTTCGACTCGGAGACCAATCTGAGGCTATGGACCGAGATCGACGGCAGTCTCGGCTTCGTGTCCGGGCACGCCGCCGTGGCCATGGCCAGTGCCGGGATCATCCACCGGTGCGTCTCCCCAGGGCTCGGTGCTGCCGCCTACGGACTCGCCGGCATTGTCGGGTTTTCCCGGATCTACGCCGGAGCGCACTTGCCGATCGATGTGCTCGGGGGTGCCGCCCTCGGGGTTCTCGTCTCGGAGAGCATCATCGCGTCAAGGATGCTCGTACCTGCCTAAGCGGGCGAGCTGAGTTTGCGTCTCGCCCAGGGCGCGTCCTCGCTGGTTTCGGCGGACGGTGTCCGCGTCGCGGTGGCTCGGAGCGATCTGTTAGGTCTGCTGGGTGGCGGTTTCCCTCTTGTGTGGCTCGTAGATCCATTCGCCGCGGGTCCGTTCCCATTCGAGACGCTCGCGTTCTTCGCCTTTCAGTGACGGGGTGACCAGCAGTAACAGGCTCGGCAGCACCAGTAGCGTCACCAGCACAGCGAGAGCGACCATCACTGCGGTCAGTATTCCGTACACGGAAAAGATCGGCATCGGCGCCAATCCGAGCACGAGGAACCCTCCGATCGAGGTGAGCGCCGACAGTATCAGGGCACCGCCGGTGCCCTCACCTGCCCTGCGTAACGCGGGGAAGCGGCTGGGCTCGTCGGCGAGTTCCTCGCGGAAACGCACGATGAAGTGGGTGGCGTAGTCGATACCGATGCCGATGGAGATGGCAGCGATCGTCGCCGTCACCGGGTTGATCGTATAGCCGACGAGGTACATGAATCCGTACAGCCAGGCCACCACCAGCAAGACCGGCACAACGGACACCAGCGCGAACTTCACCGAACGCAGGAAGAAGGCGACGGTCAGGAACGTAAGCACTAATGCGAGCGGCAGCGAGCGCAGCATCGATGTGGTGAACGCGTCCAGAGTGTTGCGGAACGTGATCGGCTCCCCGGACACCCCGATCCTGACAATGGTGACATCGGCCGTCGCCGCCCGCAGGTTCACCGCGGCGTCCTCGAGAGCGGCCCTGGCGGCATCGATTCTGGGCCCGTCGGTCAGGGTGCCGATGAGCACCTCGAGGCGTGTCGCCTGGGTGTCTCCCTCTACGTAGAGGATTTTGCGGACCGTGTCCGGCGGGAACACCAGCTGTCCGGAGTCATCGCGCAACCCGTCGCTGGTGGCGACCGCATATATTGCGGCCACCTGTGCTGCGGTGTCGGGATAGCCGTCCCCGTCGGCATCGGTGATCTCGACACCGGTGCCGGCTGCCACGTCACTACGCGCGGCCGACGAAGCCGTGGCGAATAGTGCCAGGGTCGCCGCGTTGTCGGTCACTACGACCTCGCCGTCGAAGTCGCGGGACAGATCGACGCCCGAGTCCTTCACCTCGTCAAGAGCGGCCTGCATCGCCTGCAAGGTCGCGGGAGCGGTCAGGTCGCCTTCAATGTAGATATAGCCCGCACCGGCGCCGAGGTCGCCGAAGTGGAACTCCTGACGCTCGATGCTGCGCACCGCATCGGAGTCGCTCGACAGGAAATCCGAGAAGAAAAAGTCCGATCTAACCTGAAGGGCCCCCCACAGTCCTACCGCTGCCAGCACGAGCACCGCCGGGAGCGTGACCACTCGCCACCGAGCGAGGAAATGGACCACATGGCCGGCAAAGCGCATCCCGTGCCCGACCCCCTTCACCTCGTCGGTGACCTCCAGCCCCTTTGCGGCTGCCCGGGTGTTGCGCCTCCGGGTCCACCGGAACGGCACGTAGATGAACAACGGTGCGAACACGACCATCGCAACGACCCCGGCGACCGGAACCGTGACCGCGGTAGCGACAACGACACCGGCGAAAAGCGTGGCAACCACGAACCCGACCTTGGTCAGGATACGCGGACCGTGGCGCCTGGGGGCGGGCCCCATGCCGTCTTCGGCGGCTAGGAGCAGCTTCGGCACCAGCAAGCCAAGAACAACGAAGGCGACGAGTATCGCGATGGCGGCACCGATCCCGAACTGGACGATCGTCTCGATGCCGGATATGGCGTTGGAGGCGAACGCTGCCGCCGACGACACCGCGGCAAGCAACAGCGCCAGGATCACCGCGGACATGCCTATGGGGTAGGCGCGTTCACGAGTCTGACCCTGCGCCTGGGCTTCCCGGGCACGGCCGATGGCGTGGATGAAGAAGTCCACACCGAAGCTGATGATCGAGATCGGCACGATGAAACCGAGCAGCAAGCCACCCTTGAACCCCAGCAGCGCCCAGATCCCCTTGTAGATCATCGTCGTCACCGCAAGACCGGCGCCCACGTACACCGCAGCCCAATAGGAGCGGAGCAGGATCCCAACGATGATGAGGATGACGGCGACGGCCCCGAGGATGAACGGCGCGGCCTCTGCTGCCTGCTCCTCGAACTCGAGGCCGAAGTCGATAGCCAACCCCAAGGCCGTGTAGTACTGCTGGTCGCCGCGCAACTCTGTCTGCACCTCGCGTAGCCAGCGCTCCGCCTCGAGGAAACGCTCCTCCTCGATGATGTCTGGGTCCGTGGATGTCGTTGTTATCTCAAAGGTGTCAATGTCGTACAGAACAAGAGCCTGGAAGGCGGGGCTCTCCCACACCTCGATCCTCTGGCCGGCGACGGTGCCCGGCGTCACCGTCCCCAGGCGCGACATCAGCCCGCGCAGGACGGCGGTCGGTGCCTCCGGAGCGAGCACCGCGTCCAGCGCTACCTTGACATCTGCGTCGGTAGCGCCCTCGAGGCCACCGGGAAGTTCCGCGTCCACGGCGTCTGCGATCGAGTACACGCCGTCGACCTCGGCGTTGAGGTTGGTGTTGAACACGGTCGCCAGGTGTGAGTTCAGCGGGTTGCCGCGGACGTCCCGGGTGGCGGCCCGCAACGACGCCGAGTTCGTCTTCCACTCCAGCAACGCGTTACGGGTCAGAACGTCGCTCTCGTCAGGATCCTCAACGAGGAACACAGCCCCCTGCACCCCCGTAGTGACCGCGAACAGGTCTTCCACCCGATCCGCGGTGACGTAAATCTCACCGGACGGATCGAATGCCGGTTCCTCGTCGGATCCGATCGCGACGGATACCCCGGTGAAGAGCACGGCCGTTATCAGGACGACCACCGTGATGCGGACATACCGCCGATTCACCCACTCGAAGAACCTGTCTCCCATGTCACTGTCGCCCTTCTTCGTCTCCAACCTCGAGGCCCGTTTTCTCCTACGGACGTCACGAGCATCGTTTCTCGGCTTCCCGATTCCCCCCAAGACTAGAAACCCGCCGTCCACCAGCAAAATCACCGCAAACCCAAAAAAAGGCCCGACAACGCCGCGACCACATTGGAGCGCCTCACGTGGGCGGGTGCATGCCCGCCGGCGCGACTCCGACAAGCCTCCTGCGGGGGTTGCCCTACGCAGCCTGCGGGTTTGGACATAGCTGGGCAGCATTATCCGACAGCCGACCTCCCCGAACGCCTGCTGCTACTCGGGGAACGGACCAGAGATCGAGCTGGGATGCCGTCGGCCCGGGAACCCGCCGGTCTCATTGCGGATGATGCTCTCGAACTTCCAGTCGTACACCTCTTGGTCCGACGTTCGGAGGGTGCCGTGTGACCATGCCCATACCAGCAATCCGGCGACGTCGACGATCAGCGCGACCGCGAGAAAGGTGACCAGAAGCGTCATACTGCCAAAACCACATGCATCGCTCGGGTTCTCGGCATTGTTGCGTTCCGGATGAAGTCATTCCGGGCACCACTCAATCCCTGAACCGAGATGAAGCGAAGCGCTCCCGTGGGACTCCCATCGGCGAGTCTCCCCAGGAGCGCTGCGGACGGCGGCGCAGAGCAGACCAGCGCAGGCGCCTCAGAAGGAGTCGACGATCCTGATCCCTTCGAAGGTCAGATGTACCTCGAAGACCTGCCAGAACGCGGTCTCGGCGGACTCGACCCACTCTCGCCGTGTCTCTAGATCAGCCTGGACACGCCGAGGTCCGCAGAATCGGTCCAGACCGGGGTGGCCCCGGAACCGACGGCGAGCTCGAGGCTGCCGCCACCGAGGTCGAGCACGAGATGGGGTCCGGGCGGGAGCGCGATGCTCGACGCCACGCCGAGGAAGCTCAGCCGCGCCTCTTCCTGCCCGTCGAGGACGCGGATCGGCATCCCGGCAGCCACCTGGAGCCGGTCGACGACTTCATCGCAATTGGAGGCGTCGCGGATCGCCGACGTTGCCACCGCTATGGATTGCTCGGCGCCGGTGCGGTACGCAAGCCCGGCGAGATGGCCGGCTGCGCCGACAGCCCGCTCGATGACATCCTCGGCGAGCGATCCATCCGAGGCGACCTCACTGCCCAGACGGAGGAAATCTCTCGCCGTGAGCACCGGTCGGATGGCACCTTCGGATGCCACATCGGCGACGAGCAGACGAAACGAGTTGCTGCCGAGGTCGAGGATCGATACCCGCATCGGTCCCGAGGCTATCTGCGGGGCCCACACTGCGCTCGGCTTTCGGGCACAACTCACGCTCCTCGCTCTCCGGGACCTCCGCTGAACCGTCTTGTGTAGGGTCATGGCCGGCTATTTGTTGAGTGTCGCCAGCTCAACCGGGAAGGAGTTGGGTCGATGAGTCCGGGTCGTATGACCGACCAAAAAACCGATGCGACCTGGGTCCGGAGGTGGCGTCTCGACTCGCTTCGCGCCGCGGTGGCGCTGGTGGTGTTGGTGATCACCACCGTGCTCGTCATCGACCCTCCGGCTGCATGGGAGGTGTCGCTGTTCCGTGTGGCCAATGATCTGCCCCGCCAGGCGGAGTGGGTGCTGTGGCCGCTCCAGCAGGCCGGGATGGCGTTGGCGATCCCGGCTGGAGCCATCGTTCTCTTCTTCATCGTTCGCCATTGGCGTCCTCCGGTGACGCTGGTTGCCGGAGGCATCGTGTTCGGCTGGGCCGGGGCCAAGCTCGTCAAGGAGTTGATCGGTCGCGGCCGGCCGGCCGAGTTGCTCGCCGATGTGCAACGTGGTTTCACTGTCCCGCTCACCGGAATCGGGTATCCGTCTGGCCACGCCGTGGTGGTATTCACCCTTGCCGTGGTTTTCTCCCCATACATCCCGCGATGGCTGCGATGGACGCTCTACGGCCTCGGGGTGATCGTCGCCTTCTCTCGCGTGTACGTAGGAGCCCATATGCCCCTCGACGTGATCGGGGGCGCCGCCTACGGGATCGTCATCGGCTCTGTGGTGAACCTGGTATCTGGCATCGTTGCTGAGAAGGCCAAGCCCGAGGGCCTGGTCAAGAACTGGGCCGACGTGCTCGGCGCCTCGACGAACGCCTGAGTCGTCAGGTGGCGGGTGCGGCCTCCACGTCATATGCATCACCGGCGAGTTGCGCCCGCTCCTCGTCGGTCATCCGCCAGCTGTTGTTGACTCGCCAGATGACGTAGGAGGCGATGCCGAGCGGGATGGGGAGCAAGTAGGTGATCGCCCTGAACACGAGGATTGCGGCGACCACCCGTGCCCTGGCCATGTCGTCGAGACCGATGGTGAGCGTCGCGGCGTAGCCCAGTTCGACGACGCCGACACCGCCGGGAGTGATCGGCACCATCGAGATCAGACGCACGAAGGAGTATGCCGCCAGCACCGCGATCCAGCTCAGCTCCTCTTGTGACACCCCGACATGACGCAGCGCTACCAGCAGTACCAGGTACAGCGACATGTGGCTGAGCAGTGTGGCAAGCGTGAGCGGCAGCCAGCGGTGTTCGAGGAGCCCGACGGTGTCGAGGCGGAACTTGGCGGCGCGCCCGTCCCAATCGCCCAGCGGCTCCTTGCGCAACCGGCCGCGGAACCAGTCGACGATCTTGCCGAAGAACCGACCAATGGCGCGGGCCAGGCGATCGCTCTTCAGCACCATCCACAGCACGACCACGGCCGCAATCAGCACGGCGATCCCGATCGCCGCCGCGGTGAGGCGGGCCGGCGTGATGCCTCCTTCGACAGCGAGTAGCGCTAGGGCGAGCACCGGCATCCCGAGCTTCACGAAGTTGTTCCAGATGCCGGTCACGACGGCCGATCGGGTGATCGCGGCGATGGTGAATCCCCATGAGGTGAGCATGGCGAGGGTGATACCGACTCCGAGTGCCCCTCCTGCGGGCAGGGTGTTGGACACCGCCGTCGAAGCCTGGTTCACCACGGCAGCCTCGCGCAGCCGCAGGCCGGGAAGCGCGGCAACGATAACGAACCAGTAGGTGACCAGATTCCACAATCCGATGAGCACCAACGAGGTGATCTCGGAGGTGGTCATGGCGCGGATCGTCGCAAACACCTCGTCGTAATCGGCGATGAGGGGTATCACGAAGTAGAAGATCGCCACGATGACGACGAGAGAAACGATCGCCGAGGCCACGCGTTTCCAGGTCACGCCATGCCGTGGTGCATCAGTGTCGGTGGGTTCATTTGAGTCGAGTCCCGATTCCGGGATCGTTTCTGGTTCACGTTCATGGGTCACGGGTCGCCCTCGAGAGCGCTTGGTTCTAGGCGGCGATACATCAGCGGCTCATCCCGGGTCGTATCCGAGATCGCGAGCGAACTGGCGAAAAGCCTCGGCGTCGAAGAGACCGAGGGCTGCCTGAACGTCCGACTCGATGGTGCTGACCCCGCTGCCGTGAGCATCAAAGGTGTAGATGATGCAGCCGTTGGCGAAGAGGTAGTACCACGATCCGACGTAGCTTGCCGGGCTAGTCACACCCTCGAGTTCGTCGATGACGCTTCCAAGGTCGAGGACGTCAGGGTTGGTTGGATCAGTGTTGACCTTGAGGCCGACAATCTCGTTATCGCTACCAGGGAGCAGCAGGGTGAGGGTTCTCTCCTCCTCGTCCCGGGCGCTGACGACGACGACGGTGTGTCCCGATTGCTGGGCCGCCTTGATTCGTTGCGACGTGTCACTGAATGTCCTGTCGACGCTGACGACCATCGGCCGGCCCGAAATCACGGTGCCGTCGAGCTCTCTCTGCAGCCGGCTTGCGTAGATGAGGGTTGGCAGGCTTCTGCTGTCGGGGACGATCGTGATCGGCACGTCAATGATGACATCGACGTCGATGAACAGCAGGACCCCGGGCTCATCACTTTCGGCCTGGACCGCCTCCGATACGTCGCACGACGGCAGTAGGGAGACCTCGAGGAATGGGTTTTCTTCGAAACTAGTACCGCCGCCCCCGAGTCGATCCGAATCCAAATGGAAGATCGACTGCCCGCTTTGGGCCTCGAGGTCCTCGTATTCCCATCCCGCTTTCAACCCGTTGATGCATGGGGCAAATGCGGTCTTCGGCACCGACTGTATGGAGAGGATCAAGGAGGCGCCCGGGTCATCGCATTCGGGGACACCGCGGCCGAGGTTGCCAGCACACGACGCCAACAACAGCCCGATGGGCAAGAGGAGCAACGGCCAGTGGCGTGATCTCATATGAACCCGGCGCCGAGGAT
>JADFIY010000261.1 GCA_022566415.1 Acidobacteriota bacterium | reverse complement strand
CCGGCTAGCGAATCTGGTCCGCGGGCGATCGCGAACTGTCCCGGTGCGGTGTGAAAAGGCGAGGCGGCGAGCGTCCGAATCGACTGTGTCAGGGGAACACGTCGGATGGTGGTGCCGAAGAACCGCTGAGACGACCTAGGAATCCGTGTCGGCCTGGGCGGTCAAGGAAAAGCGACCGGGAGAGAGCGGTCAGCCGCTTCGTGCGGGCGTGCCAGGATTGGCGCTTCCTTCAGGTCACGAGTCTCGGGTGGCCGGTCTCTTGGTGACTTGTTACGACGCCCACTCCACGCGGCACCACGAGCGACGTTGGCAGTTCGGACATTGCAGCCAGCGGCTGTGCTCCTTGCCCGGTATCCACAGTGAGATCATTGCGATCCTCACCAGGATCTCCAGGTGCGAGATCCGTGTCCTGGCCCCACAGTGGGTGCAGTCCACGACACCGGTCCCGGTCTGGTGCGGGCCCACCGAGAACAGGGCGGAACGGCCCTCCCTGAGGTCAAGCGTGATCAGCACGTCGTCACGCACCGTGTCGTCCACCACGACCGCAGGCGTCTCGAAGAGCGCTCGCTTTCCTTTGGGATCCGTGAGCGTCACGTCCGCCGCTCGATCTCGGCGGCGAGCTCCCGGTACGCCTGCGCGCTCTTCGACGACCCGGCGTGGGTGAGCACGGAGCGTCCCCGCTCCGGTGCTTCGGCGACCCGGACCGAGCGAGGGATGGGCGGTTCGATCACCTCGAGGCCGTGGGTCTCTGCGACCTCTTCGACGACCCGCTTAGCGAGGTTGGTCCGCCCGTCATACATGGTGGCCACCGCCCCCAGAATCTCCAGATCGGGGTTGGTGTAGTGGCGCACGTCTTCGACCGTTTCCAGGAGTTGGCCGACGGCCCGATGCGACAGCGTCTCTGCCTGGAAAGGGATCAATACGTGGGTGGCAGCTGTGAGGCCGTTGAGGGTGAGGATTCCCAGTGACGGACCGCAGTCGATGAAGGTGTAGTCGTAGTTGTCGACGAGCGGTTCTAGAGCCTTACCAAGGACGAATTCCCTTCCGGTCTTGGTGAGCAGGTGGATCTCGGAGCCGGCGAGGTCGATCGATGAGGGGAGCAGATCGACGATGCCGTTGTCGGCGAGGGCCTCGGCGGCGCTGACCCTTCCCAGCATGACATCGTGGATCGATAGGTCGAGGGTTTCCGGGTCGATGCCGACCTCGTAGGTGAGGCAGGCCTGGGGATCCAGGTCCACCATCAGGACCCGTTTGCCTCTTTCAGCCAGGGCGACGGCCAGGGTGTGGACGGTCGTCGTCTTGGCCACTCCGCCCTTTTGGTTCGCAACCGCGATCACAGCTCCCATACAGAAAGTGTAGGGGGGTCCGCCTGACACGATTCGGGTAATCGGGAGCGTCGGCGCGTGGCTCTGTGTTCGCCACTCTTCCATAGGGTCCCAGGCCGTTTCGTGGTCGCCCTTAAGCTCGATAGGCAGGTAGTCGACGAGAGGAGCCAACCGTGGCAACCGAACGCATCAACCCGTCGGACGTTTACGAGCCATTCGGAGGCTTCTACACCCAGGTGGTGACCGCAACCGGCTCCCGGCAAGTGCATGTCGCCGGGACGGTGTCCCTCGACGGGGAACGTAATCTGGTCGCAGACGGAGACATGCGCGGTCAGGTGCGCACGACCATGGAGAACATCGGACGTTCTCTCGCCGCCGGCGGCGCTGAACCGCACGACGTCGTGAGGATCAATATCTTTTCGACTGATATCGACAGCTACCTCATGGAGGGTCACCAGGAGGTCGTGGGGTTCTTCGGCGACGCGCTCCCGGCTTCGACGCTGGTCGGGGTCGCCCGACTTGCCGACCCCCGGTACCTCGTCGAGATCCAGGCGACCGCGGTCGTCGACTGACTCGTCGGAAGAGCGAGAATATGCCCTCGCTGTCTAGTTCGCCTGTTCTCGCTCGCAGGGGGTAGGGTCGGGTGTTTGTATCACAGGATGGCCGGTCTCCTCGATCACGACCGGAACCAGGCAGGCGTCGATGGTTCCGTCCGGTTCGAAGACAAAACGGGCGATCGCGGTGCGCGTTGCCTCCTCCGGGTAGGCCTGCCACACGAAGTTGCCAAGGCCCCACGCGATCGGCTTTCCCCGGTACCACCCCAGTGGGTTGAGCCTGTGCTGGTGGTGGCCGAAAATCCCGTCCGCTCCGGCGTCGATGAAGGCTTTGGCGAGGTCGATCCCGAACGCCCGAGGCGTGGTCGCGCCCTGCTCA
>JADFIY010000081.1 GCA_022566415.1 Acidobacteriota bacterium | reverse complement strand
CCCGAGCCAAAGTTGCCGCCCCGGGGGAAATCTCCGTCGCATACACCACGGCATCGGGAAAGGCGTGCTTCAGCGCCAGAGCGAGGTTGCCCGATCCGGTGCCCAGGTCGAGGATGACCAGTGGCTCGACCACCGCATCGACTGCCAGAGCGAAGAGCTGTTCGGTCTCCGGGCGCGGGATGAGGCCCCTCCGATCGACCGTTACCTCGATCGGCCCGAATGGGATCCGTTCTTCGAGATACTGGAGCGGCTCGCCGGCGCGTCTCCTGGCAACGAGGGCTTCGAAGGTCGCCAGTTCGGTATCGGTGATAGGTACACCCAAGAGCAGGTCGGTGCGGGGGCGGTCGGTGGCCTTGGTGAGGAGACGCTCGGTCTCGTGCCGCGGGAGATCGCCGACGGAGGCGATCAGATCAGCGGAGTTTCTCGGGTCCTGGCTCAGTTTGTTCTCTCCTGGGAAGTCCGCTCCGCTCAGGGCGGAGCAGAGACCCAGTCCAGGTTAGAAAGGGCACGGCGGGAACCAGCGACCTGCGACTCGCGACTCGAAAGGCGCGACTCGCGACTCGAAAGGCGCGATCCGCGACTCGCGACTACCTTGTAGCTATGGATAGCAAAGTCCTGTCAGATGCCTGCGCCGCGGTCCGCAACGGGGATCTGGTCGGGGTGCCCACAGACACGTTGTACGGGATCGCCGCCGATCCGTTCAACGAGGATGCCCTAGCCCGTATCTTCGAGGTCAAGGGCAGACCCGGTGTGAAGCCGCTGGCGATCCTGGTCGCCGATCTGGACCAGGCCCAGCAGCTGGCCGCATTCAGCGACCGGGCAATCGAGCTCGCAGAAACCCACTGGCCGGGAGCCCTCACCCTGGTCTTGCCCAAGCTGGCCACAACGCCAGAGTGGCTCGGCGACCGCGCCCGTAAGACCATTGGTTTGCGCTCTCCCGATCATCCGGACACGAGGGAGTTCCTCCGTGCCGCCGGCCCCCTTGCCGTCACCAGTGCCAATATGGTCGGGCAGTCCGCCGTCGGCGACAACGAGGCTGCCCAGGAGCTGTTCGGTCCAGACATCGCTGTCTATCTGCCAGGCGAGGCGCTCGGAGATGCGGCGTCCACAATCCTCGACCTCACGCAGCCCGCGGAGTGGGTACTCAGAGACGGTCCTGTCATTCCGTGACCGACCGGGAGCGGTTGGCAATCGGGTCTGGGACCGCGATCGCGGCCACCGGGTTCTGGATCGGACTGTTCGTGCTCGGGAAAAGTGTGCCGCTCGGGGCCGGGATCCTTGCTGTCGGGGCGATAATGTCGTTGCTTGCCGTTGCCGGGTTCAGCCGCGAAGCGGACCAGCTCAGAATCGGAGTCAGGTCCGCGATCGCCGGGCTGTCGGTGGGAGCGTTGCTGTTTCTCGTCGCCGGCATCACCACCTCGCTGACTATCACCCTGCTGGTCCCCGCCGCCATCTTGGGGGTTGGGGGACTAGGCGCGTTGCCGGGCGGCGACGATCCACAACGCTCGACGATGCGGATCGTCGTGTCGGGGATTGCCGCCGCCGGAGTCGTGTTCCTCGGCCTACTGGCGGCGGAGCTGTGGGCCTTGTCCGCTCCCCTGGTCCCGTTCCCTGCCCTTGCCCTGGCCGATCGGATTTGGGCGCGGTCACAGGACGAGGATGACCCGGGCTGAGTGGCGACTACGCTCGCCGCATCGTCAACGGGGGACGCATGACCGACATAGGGTTGTCCGACGCCGACCCGGCACTCGCCCAACTCATCGCCCGCGACGCCGAGCGACAGCGGACCCACATCCAGTTGATCGCATCGGAGAACATCGTCGACCGGGCGATGATGGAGGCCGCAGGATCGGTGCTGGCCAACAAGTACTCGGAGGGGTACCCGGGCCGGCGCTACTACGAAGGCTGCGAGATCATCGACCTGATCGAGCAACTGGCGATCGATCGGGCGAAGTCATTGTTTGGTGCCGAGCACGCCAACGTGCAGCCCCACTCCGGATCTCAGGCCAACATGGCCGCCTACCTCGCCGTTATCGACCCCGGGGACACCATCCTCGGCATGCGTCTCGACCAGGGGGGCCACCTCACGCACGGGTCCCCGGTCAACTTCTCTGGGGCGCTGTTCAACATCGTTGCATACGGACTCGACGAGGAGACCGAGTTCATCGACATGGACGAGGTGCGTCGCCTCGCCATCGAACACCGCCCCAAGCTGATCATCGCCGGGTATTCGGCCTATTCGCGGATCCCGGATTGGGCGGCGTTTCGCGACATCGCCGACGAGGTCGGTGCGGTGTACCTGGTCGACATGGCACACATCACCGGTCTCGTCGCCGGAGGGGCGCATCCGAGCCCGGTCCCGCACGCCGATATCGTCACAGCCACCACCCACAAGTCGCTGCGTGGCCCGCGCGGCGGGCTGATTCTGTCCACAGAGGAGCTCGGCAGGCCGATCGACAAGATCGTGTTCCCGTACAGTCAGGGCGGAGCGATCAACCACCAGATAGCGGGCAAGGCTCTCGCCTTCGAGCGGGCGGCACAACCGGCCTTCGCTGAGTACGCCAGCCAGGTGGTCGCCAACGCTCGTGCCCTTGCCGACGCCATGGCCGCGGAGGGAGCGCGAATCGTGTCGGGAGGGACGGAAAACCACATGTTTCTCGTGGACCTGAGGAGCCTGGATGAGGAGCTGACCGGCAAGGAAGCGGCATCGTTCCTCGACGATCATGGGATCACGCTCAACCGCAACGCCATCCCATTCGACCCGCGCTCCCCGTTCATCACCTCCGGTGTTCGCATTGGCACCCCGGCGGTGACGACGGTGGGGATGGGTGAGGACGAGATGGTGACGCTGGGCCGGTCGATCGTTCGGTTGTTGTCGGCGCGAGAAGACGCGGACGCCGTGGCAACCATCCGCAAGGATGTCGACGGTCTGATCGAGGCCTTCCCCGCCTACCCCGAAGGCTTCAAGGGGCATGTCTAGGGAGCCAAGGGTCTTGAGTCCAGAGTCAAGAGTCAAGCGTCTTGGGTCCAGGGTCCAGAGTCTTGGGTCCGCGGTCAGGAATCGACCGAAATGCCTCCGTTTTCCAGAACCCTCTTTCTCAGCGAGGCGAGCATGCTGCGGACCGCCACGACATCGCCTGTGAGTTCCCCGTGCCGAATGACGCCTAGGTAGCCCAGGTCCTTCGAAAGCTGAAGTTGGTAATCCAACTCATGAGCGGAGCCGATGGCTACTCCCAGGAATCGTGCGTAGTCGGGCCTTGACTCGCGGCCAGCACCTTCGGCGATATTGGAGGGAATGGAGATGGCACAGCGCCGTATCTGGGCGGTCAGACCGAACCGCTCATCGGATGGAAAGGAGTCCGTAGCTCGGAAGACATCCAAGGTCAGTCGATGAGATCGGTCCCACACGTCGAGCTTTCGGAAGTCACGCATACCGGACTCATATCAGACGGGGCTTTCGGTTGGAACCCTCTTGACTCAGGACGCTTGACTCTCGACGCATGACTCTCTGGCTCAATTTCAGTAGCACACCACCGCTCGGTATCCTCCCGCCGGGACTGGTGAGGGCCTTCGATCTGAGGCACCGGATGACGACCCCTGACCCTGGGAGATACGACCACATGGAAGGCAGCCGCCTGGTACCGCCAAAGGACGCGATCACAGGTGGCTTCTCTGATGGGGCCGATTTCATCTCCTACATCGTTTCCGGTCTGTTGATTGGCCTGGTCCTCGACTGGGTGTTTGGCACTGCGCCGATCATGACCATCCTGTGGCTGCTGGCGGGCTTCGGTGTCGGGTTCTACCGGATGTGGCGGCGCTCCGAGCACCTCGACCAGGAAGGTAGAGAGCGCAGCCATGGAGTCTGACTCGCTGGATCGATACGCCCCGGCACCGGACCAGCGGCCGATCGAAGCGATTATCGGCACCAATATCTCCAAGCGGGCCGTCGTCGTCGCCCCTGTGCTCGCCCTTGTTTTCGGCATCACGAGCGGTTGGGGAGGCGCCGTCGCCTCCCTCATTGGCGTCGCCATCGTGGTGTTGAACTTTCTTCTTGGCGGGTACGTACTCTCCTACGCCGCCCGCATATCCCTGAGTTTGTATCATGCCGCCGCCCTGTTCGGATTCTTCATCCGTCTCGGCCTCATCACGCTGTCGCTGCTGCTCATCGGCGGCGTGACCGAGATCGATCGGATGGCCCTAGGCATATCGGTGGTGGTGAGTTACCTCGTGCTGTTGTCCTGGGAGGCGGTTGCGATCGTCAACGGAGGGGAAAGGGATCTCGAGTGGAGCAACTGATCCTGGCCAGCGAGGAGTGCGACCTCGTCGAGAATTCGGTATGTGCACCGGCCGACGTCGGTGAGCTCTTCGAGTTCCGCACCCCGATTTTCGAGATCCTCGGCTTCCCCATCACACGTACCGTGGTGATCATCTTCCTTACCGCGGCCGTCGTCATCGGGCTCCTCTTCTTCGGGCTCCGCAAGAAGGCGGTCCAACCTGGCAAGTTCCAGGTGGCGATGGAGGGGCTCATCGGGTTTATCCGTGACGAGGTGGCCGTTGGCATCATCGGCCCCGACGGGATCCGCTACTTTCCCTACCTGCTTTCTCTGTTTCTGTTCATCCTGGTGGCCAACGCCTTCGAGGTGATGCCGTTCATCAACTTCCCGATCACGTCGCGGATGGCCATCCCGTTGTTCCTGGCCCTGTTGACCTACGTGATCTTCATCGCTGCCGGTCTGCGGCGGCAAGGGTTCCGCTACATCGGTGACATCCTGTGGCCGCCCGGCGTGCCCGTAGCGCTCAAGCCGCTGGTCGGGATCATCGAGTTCTTCTCAATATTCTTTGTCCGGCCCTTTTCGCTGGCGGTGCGGCTCTTCGCCAACCTCGTCGCCGGCCACGTCATGCTGTCGATCCTGCTGGTGACCGGTCTCGTCTCCTTCCTCACCATCGGTGAGATCGGGGTGATCAAGAGCGCCTTCGGGATCGCCTGGTGGCTGCTCGGTCTGGCCATCTACATGTTCGAGGTGATCGTCATCCTGCTCCAGGCGTACATTTTCACCCTGCTCTCTGCGGTCTATATCGAAACGTCGTTGCACCCGCAACATTAAGAAAGGGAAACAATGGAAGCGATCAGCGGATCCCTGGCCCTCATCGGCTACGGTCTTGCCGCCATCGGCCCTGGCATCGGCATCGGTATCATCGCCGGCAACGCCGTCCAGGCTATGGCACGTCAGCCGGAAGCCGCAGGCATGGTCCGGACCACGATGTTCCTCGGCATCGCGTTCACCGAGGCACTAGCCCTCATCGGGTTCGTGCTCTTCTTCCTCACCTAGGAAGTGCCGACCATGTACGTGTTGCTGACCAAAGCGTATTACCTCCTCCAAGAGGTAGAGCCGATCTCGGAGGAGGGTGCTGAGGAGTCCGGCGCCGCCCTGTTGCTCCCGGCCGCCGAAGAGCTCATCGCCGGCATCATCGCTTTCAGCATCGTGTTCTTCTTCGTGTGGAAGTGGGGGATCCCGGTACTCAACACCGCCCTCGAGGCCCGCCAACAGGCGATCAACTCCCAGTTGGAGGCGGCCGAAGCCGCCAAGATGGAAGCAGAGAGCCTCCTCGCTGATTATGAGCGCCAGGTTGCCAACGCCAAGGCCGAGGCGGCCCAGATCGTCGAAGACGCCCGTGGCGCAGCCGACGAGGTAAAGACGGGCATTGTCGAGCGCGCCGAGGCAGAAGCCGAGCAGATCAAAGAACGCGCCCAGGACGAGCTCTTGGCAGAACGGGAGCGCGTCGCCGGCGAGCTGCGTCGCCAGGTCGCCGACCTGTCGCTCGACGTCGCCGAGCGGGTCGTCGGGCTCAGCCTCGACGATGAAAGTCAGCGCGAGCTGGTCGACCGCTACATCGACGAGCTCGGAGGCGTGAGCTAGGCAATGGTTACCTCCGCCCATCCCGAGCGTCTCGACGGCTACGCCCTCGCCGTCAGCGGGATCGCCGCAGCTCAGCCAGATTCGGCTGCCTTCACCGACGGGTTCTACGCCGCGGCGAAGAGCATCTCGGGCAACGCCGAGCTGCGGGACACGCTCGCCGACCCTCAGATTCCGGTGGACGTCAAGCAAGCGATCGTCGACGACCTACTCGGCGCTCGCGCCGACGCCGTTGTCGTAGCCACCATCGACTTTCTGATCGCGGCGGGCCAGGCCAAGCATCTGGAGGGCATCGCCTCTCGGGTCGCGGCGTTGGCAGCCGCCGCGGAGGGGTCGCTGGTCGCTGAGGTGCGCTCTGCGGTACCGCTCGACGACGAACAGATCGCCCGGATCGGGAAGGCCCTGTCCGATGCCACCGGCAAGGACGTTCAGGTCAAGGCGATCACCGACCCTTCGGTGATCGGAGGCATCGTGGCCCAGGTTGGCGATACCGTTTTCGACGGATCGGTGAAGAGCCGGTTCGACGATCTTCGAGAGCAATGGGGTTAGGGATATGTCAGAGTTAACGCTCGATCCGGCGGACGTGACCGCGGCACTTCGCCGGAACCTCGATGGCTGGGAGCCGTCGGTGGAAGCAGAGACCGTTGGCTACGTCACTGCCGTTGGTGACGGCGTGGCAACCGTATCCGGGCTGCCGGGGGCGATGGCTTCCGAGCTCCTCGAGTTCCCGGATGGCCTGATCGGCGCCACGTTCAACCTCGATCCGGGAGAGATCGGTGCCGTGCTCATGGGGGAGTCATCCCACATCGAGGAGGGTGACGAGGTGCGCTCAACGGGGCGCGTGCTCTCCGTGCCGGTTGGTGATGCCCTCCTTGGCAGAATCGTGGATTCGCTTGGGTATCCGATCGACGGGAAGGGGCCGATCAATACGAGCGAGAGTCGGTTGCTCGAAACCCAGGCACCCTCTGTTGTGCAGCGCCAGCCGGTCAAGGAACCGCTGCAGACCGGTATCAAGGCGATCGACGCCTTGACCCCGATCGGGCGCGGCCAGCGCCAGCTGATCATCGGCGACCGGCAGACCGGAAAGACCGCAATCGTCGTCGACACCATCATCAACCAGGCCGGCGCTGGGGTGAAGTGCATCTATGTGGCGATCGGCCAGAAGAACTCAACGGTCGCTGGGGTCGCATCTGTCCTGGAGAAGGCGGGGGCGATGGAGTACACGGTCATCGTCAACGCCTCGGCCGCAGACGCCGCCGCCCTTCAGATGTACGCGCCGTACGCCGGGTCGGCGATCGGCCAGTACTGGATGTACAAGGGGGAGCACGCCCTGGTTGTCTTCGACGACCTCTCCAAGCAGGCCGTTGCTTACCGCGAGCTGTCGCTGTTGCTGCGCCGCCCTCCTGGACGCGAGGCGTATCCGGGTGACATCTTCTACCTGCACAGCAGGCTGCTGGAGCGGGCCGCCAAGCTATCCGACGAGCTGGGCGGCGGGTCGCTGACCGCGCTCCCCATCATCGAGACCAAAGCCAACGACGTTTCGGCTTACATCCCGACCAACGTCATCTCGATCACCGACGGGCAAATCTATCTGGAGGCCGATCTGTTCTACTCGGGGTTGCGCCCGGCGATCAACGCCGGCCAGTCGGTTTCCCGGGTGGGCGGTAACGCCCAGATCAAGGCGATGAAGGACATCGCAGGCCCGCTGCGCCTCAACCTGGCGCAGTTCCGCGAGCTCGAGGCATTTGCCGAGTTCGGCTCCGAGCTCGACGCCACCTCCCTCGCCCAGCTGGAACGGGGGCGTCGGGTGGTGGAGGTGCTCAAGCAGGGCCAATTCGAGCCCGTACCGATAGCCGAACAGGTGGTGGTGATTTTCGCCGTCACCACCGGGTACATGGACGGCATCGAGGTCTCGCAGATCGCGCAGTTCGAGGCCGACTTGGTCGATCACATGCGCACCCGGCACAACTCGTTGCTCGACGAGATCGCCGAGACCGGTCGCATGGACGTGAACGCGGTTGCCGCCGCCGTTGAGGCGTTCGCGGAGTCGTGGACCTCGGACGGGACGTAGCCGCAGATGGCGTCCGCCGAGCTCCGTCAAATCCGTCGCAGGATCACAAGCGTCCAATCGACGATGAAGATCACCCGCGCCATGGAGCTCATCGCTACCGCCCGAATCGGCAAGGCGCAGGCCCGCCTCAAGGATGCTCGGCCGTATTCGGAGAAGCTCAACGAGGTGGTTCGAAACGTAGCGGCAGCAGGTTCGGCGTCGCATCCACTGTTGGAAACCCGCCAGCCGAACACGATTGGGGTGCTGGTCATCACCTCCGATCGTGGCCTCGCTGGTTCCTACAACACGTCGGTGATCCGGATGGCGGAGCACCAGATCCAGGGACATCGCTCCAATGGCCGCGACGTTCGCCTGTATGTGGTTGGCAACAAGGCCCAGTCCTATTTCCGGTATCGGAACCACATAATCGCCAACGCCTGGCTCGACGTCACCGACCTGCCGGCGTACGGGGATGCCCGCGCCGTCGCCAATGTCCTCATCGACGACTACCAGGGCGGCGCGGTGGACGCCGTCGAGGTGTTCACCACCCGCTATGTATCGGCGCTGACCCAAACCCCAGTGCGGCGGCCACTGCTTCCCATCGAGCCGCCGGCGACGGTGGAGGGAGAAGCGGCAGCCGCCGGCTACACGTTCGAGCCAAGCCCGGAGGCGATCCTGGACCGGTTGCTGCCCCGTTACCTGGAGGGGAGCATGTTCGGCATTCTCCTCGACGCCTCGGCCTCCGAACATGCGGCACGGCGGCGGGCGATGAAGGCAGCGACAGAGAACGCTGAGGAGCTCACCAAAATCCTGTCCAGGGAAGCCAACGCGGCCAGGCAAGCCGAGATCACCACCGAGATTTCAGAGATCGTGGGTGCCTCCGAGGCGCTCGCCCACGGATGATTGCTCCAATGCACCGAAGCGCCCGATCACATAACCCTCACCGACCAACGGAGCGAACATGACCGAAAGCACCCTCCCCACCGGCAGGATCGTCAAGGTGGCCGGCCCGGTCGTCGACGTCGAATTTCCGCCGGAGGCGTTACCCGAGATAAACACCGCCCTCGAGGTGGACATCAAGATCGGCGACGAAGAGAGAACCGTGCTCTGCGAGGTCGCCGCCCAGCTCGGTGACAGCCAGGTGCGGGCGATCGCCATGGCGCCGACCGACGGCATCGTGCGTGGGGCCGTGGTGCGCAACACCGGAGGGCCGATCTCGGTTCCGGTTGGCGACCAAACGCTTGGTCACCTGTTCAACGTGCGAGGGGAATCGCTCGATGCCCCCGACCTCGAGTTCACCGGCGAGTGGTGGCCGATCCACCGCGACCCGCCGCCCTTCGAGGAGGTCGAGCCGCAGACCAAGGTCTTCGAGACCGGGATCAAGGTCCTCGACCTGATCTGCCCCTACCTCGAGGGCGGGAAGATCGGCCTGTTCGGCGGCGCCGGGGTGGGAAAGACGGTGCTCATCCAGGAGATGATCAACCGGGTCGCCATCCAGCATGGTGGGGTGTCGGTGTTCGCCGGGGTGGGGGAGCGCACCAGGGAAGGCAACGACCTGTTCCTGGAGATGCAGGAGTCCGGTGTCATCGACAAGGCGGTGCTCATCTTCGGCCAGATGGACGAACCGCCAGGGGTGCGCCTACGGGTGGCGCTGTCGGCGCTGACGATCGCCGAGTACTTCCGCGACGTGCAACGTCAGGACGTGCTGCTGTTCATCGACAATATCTTCCGGTTCACCCAGGCCGGCTCCGAGGTATCGACGCTGCTGGGCCGAATGCCTTCGGCCGTCGGCTACCAGCCGACCCTGGCGGGGGAGATGGGGCAACTCCAGGAACGGATCACCTCGCTGAAGGGGCGCTCGATCACTTCGCTGCAGGCGATCTACGTCCCTGCCGACGACATCACCGATCCTGCACCGCACACCACGTTCGCTCACCTCGATGCGACCACGGTGCTGTCGCGGCCGCTCACCGCACTCGGGATCTACCCGGCGGTCGACCCGCTGGACTCGACGAGCCGGCTGCTCGATCCGCAGTCTGTCGGTGAGGACCACTACTCGGTGGCCACCGAGGTGCAGCAGATCCTGCAGCGGTACAAGGACCTGCAGGACATCATCGCCATCCTCGGCATCGACGAGCTGTCCGAGGAGGACAAGCTGATTGTGGCCAGGGCGCGGCGGATCCAGCGGTTCCTGTCCCAGCCGATGTTCGTCGCCGAGCAGTTCACCGGCCAGGAGGGGATCTACACGCCGATGGAGGAGACCGTCGCCTCGTTCCGTGCCCTCATCGATGGTGAGATGGATCAGTACCCGGAGCAGGCGTTCTACATGGTGGGCGGCAGGGACGATGTGATCGCCAAGGCCGCCGAGCTGGAGGCCGCCTGATGGCCAAGACCTTCCACGTCGACATCGTCACCCCGGAGGCCGTGGTCTGGTCAGGGGAAGCGGATATGGTGTCGGCACGTACCACCGAAGGCGACATCGGCATCCTGGCCGACCACGAGGCGACGATGGCGGCCCTCGCCACCGGTGCGGTCCAGGTGCATCACGATGGGGTCATCACCTCGGCCGGTCTCCACGGCGG
>JADFIY010000260.1 GCA_022566415.1 Acidobacteriota bacterium | reverse complement strand
CCGTTCATTCGCGTGATCCTGGTCCTCGCCGAGTCGCGCACCCTCGGGTTCAAGGCGCTGTCGTGGTCGGCGGAGAAGGCAGCAGGCGAGGAGCACAAGGTGCGGCGGGGTGAGGTGGCGATCACCATGGTGATCGCCGTCGTGTTCGCACTCGGGCTGTTCGTTTTCGTCCCCGTGCTCGGCGCCGGATTTCTCAACCAGTTCGTCAGCGACTCGAACATCGGCTTTGTGATCCTCGACGGGCTGATCAGGATTGTGCTCATCGTCGGATACATCTGGCTGATCGGCCGGAGCGACGACATC
Source organism: Acidobacteriota bacterium (assembly GCA_022566415.1). Classification (GTDB taxonomy): domain Bacteria; phylum Actinomycetota; class Acidimicrobiia; order Spongiisociales; family UBA5794; genus JACZST01. Next base: position 1,964 of record JADFIY010000260.1, on the reverse strand, counting down.
CAGCGGGTGTTCCAGTACCACGGTGCCGAGCACAAGACCATCCACGCCTACGAGAACGGCGACCCACTCGACATCGAGGCGATCCAGCGCTACAGCCCGCGCCACCCGCGATGTGGCACGTCGTTCATCGTCATCGTGGCCATGGTTGCCTTTTTCGTCTTCCTTCTCCTTGCTCCGCTCGAGTTCTTCTGGCAGGTGATCGCCAGGCTCGCGCTCATCCCGGTCATCGCCGGGATCTCGTACGAGGTGCTCAAGGCCGCCGTCGGGCGACCCTGGCTCGTCTGGGCTTCGCAGCCCGGCATGTGGATCCAGTCGATCACCACCAACGAGCCCGACGACCATCAGGTCGAGGTTGCGGTGGCATCCCTGCTCGCCGCCCTCGACCCCGAAGCCGTCACCGAGATCCATTCCAGGGGTGCGGTTGCCGCGGGTGCCCTCGCGGTGCAGTACGAAGAGGATGGTGGTGGCGATGGATGACAGGGTGGCCGCCCGCCTCGACAGGGTTGTCGCCGAATACGAGGACACCGTCGATCAGCTGGCCTCGGCTGAGGTTCTCGCCGACCAGGCACGGTACAGAGAGGTCGCGGAGCGCCACGCCCAGCTGAAGCCGATCGCCACGGCTTTCGCCGAGTATCGGGAGGCTGAGGCCGAGGCTGCCGAGGCTGTGGAGCTCGGCTCGACCGAGGATGACCCCGAGATGGTGGCCTACCTCGTATCGGTCGCAGAAGCCAAGCAGATCGAGCTCGTCCAGCTGGAGGGCGACCTGCAGAAGCTCCTCGTCCCCAAGGACCCCAACGCCGACAAGGACGTGATCGTCGAGCTCCGCTCTGCTACCGGCGGCGAGGAGGCCGCGCTGTGGACCGGGGATCTGTATCGCATGTACGAGCGGTTCGCCGAGCGGAACCGGTGGACGATCGAGCCGATCGATGTGTCTCCATCCGATACCGGTGGGCTGAAAGAAGCAACGTTCGCCGTCAAGGGCAAGGGCGCCTACTCGCGGTTCAAGTACGAGGCCGGACCGCACCGCGTGCAGCGGGTGCCGAAAACCGAGTCCCAGGGTCGGATCCACACCTCGATAGCGACGGTGGCGGTCCTCCCCGAGGCGGAGGCCGTCGAGATAGAGATCAACGACAACGATCTCGATATCGAGACGTTCCGGTCGAAGGGGCCAGGAGGTCAATCGGTCAACACCACGGACTCGGCGGTGCGAATCACCCACATTCCCACCGGTATCACCGTGTCGTGCCAGGACGAGAAGTCCCAGCTACAAAACAAGACGAAGGCGCTGCGCGTGCTGCGGGCCCGGTTGTTCCAGCAACAGGTCGAGGCACAGCTCGGCGAGCGGGCCGATGTCCGCCGGTCCCAGGTCGGCTCGGGGGAACGCTCGGAAAAGATCCGGACCTACAACTTCAAGGAAAACCGGGTGACCGATCACCGCGTCGGGCTGACCGTCCACACGCTGCCGCAGGTTCTCGACGGCGACCTCACCGTCCTTCATGATGCGCTGATCGCAGACGAGGCCGCCAGGGCGTTCGCAGGGGAATGAGCGCGAGTCGCGAGTCGCAAGTCAGGCCCTTCCGAGGACGAAGCGGTCTTTGCCGGCCAGGTCCTTGCGAACCTCGCCGCCGAGAGCGGCGAAGAGCTCGGCCATGGCGGGGCCGTGGAACTCTGAGATCTCACAAACGATCGTGCCCCCGGGGGCGAGCCAGCCGGGTGCCTCCGAGGCGATAACAGCGACAACTTCGTCTCCTTTGGGCCCTGCTACCAGGGCGATCCTCGGTTCGTGGTCGCGGACATCGGCGGGCAGCCCAAGAATCTCGGCTTCGGCTAGGTAGGGGGGATTGGAGACGATGAGATCGACGTTGCCGCGAAGATGTTCGGGTATCGGGTCGAACAGGTTGCCGTCGAGCACGGTGACATCGAGATTGGCGTCGCGGGCATTTTCCCGAGCCAACGTTGCCGCC
>JADFIY010000080.1 GCA_022566415.1 Acidobacteriota bacterium | reverse complement strand
CTTGCCGGGCTGTGGCGAACAGTCGTATGTACGACAGATGACAACCGCAAGACCAAACGAAGTCGTCCACATCGTCGGAGAACAGCTCGAACGCCCACAGATCTGAGAGTGAAGATCGACACCAGCCAACATCGTCTCGCTCGGTGCCGGTGGGCTGGATTGGCGGTGTGGCGTACCACATTTGTCTGAACTCGACGCATTCCTGCCCGTCTGGGAGGCGATGCTGAGGAGCATCGAGGCAACCGGCTGAGTCATATCCGGTGCGGCTCCACCAAGTGACACTTCTTCACGTGCAAGCGCCCATAATCCACGTTATGTCAAGTTGCAGTGGGAGCGTTGATCCACGTGACGTCTACACCACACCTAGGGGAACCTGGCATAGACCTGATTGGACCGTCCCGGCCGGAACCGCTCGGGCCTTGGAGCTCACGGGCTCGCTGATCGCCCTGCAGGCAGGCTTCTCGGGGTCTGCTGTCACCGCTTCTCCAAGGCTGCCCGATACTCGGGCCTCTTCTCGGGACACAGTTGCGATATATCGTGATAGTATGCCGACACACGTCAAGAAAGGAAGCATCATGCACGGTCACGCACAAGCACCCCCATGGGCGATGCGGTACCCGATGAGAGTCATGGCAATGGGCGGACGCGGTCGCCGCGGCGGTTGGGGCTGGGTGGGTTCTCCCGGCGACTTCATGACGGGCGGCAAAGGACCTTTCTACGGCAGTCGCGCCAAGGTGAGCCGTGGGGCGATACGCACCGCCATCCTGCTCTTGCTGGCCGAAGAGCCGATGCACGGCTATCAGATCATGCAGGAGCTTTCCGAGCGCAGCGGCGGGGCCTGGCGGCCGAGTCCTGGCTCGATCTACCCCACACTCCAACAGCTCGCCGACCAGGGGCTGGTCGAGACCGAGGACAGCGATGGCAAGAAGATCTACCACCTGACCGATACCGGACGGGCCAAGGTCGAGGAAAGCGACGCCACTCCTCCGTGGCAGCGTTTCGATCGTGAGAATGACGATGGGCTGACGGCGCTGCGCGATCTTGGATTCCAGGTCGGTGCCGCGGTGATGCAGGTCGCCCATGCCGGTTCGGAGGAGCAGCTGGCCGAGGCGAAGGCGATCCTGGCCGACACCAGGAGCCGTCTGTATCGGTTGTTGGCCGAAGACGAGTGATGCTTCGTAAACCGGCCTCTGATCAGGAGATCCCCCGCGCCTTCTCGTAGGCGGACAGGTAGGCATCGACCGGGGTGGCGGCGATCGTTTTCCCTATGACGTCGAGCGCGACGTCGTCGGCGCTCTTGTATCGGAGACATGACTTGCCCATGTCGAGATGCTTGCCGCTGCGTTCGTAGCGCTCCCTGAACCGGTCCTCGCCGCCGGTGAAGGCCACGTTGGTCAGGTACAGGGCGTTGTAGGTCTTCTGTGCGGCCAGTGCCGCGTACTGGAGGGGCTGGCCGTTGTAGGTGTCGGGATACCGCTGGAGCGGGACCTCATAGCTGATCATCCCCCACCGCATCACTTCGTCATAGCCGTGGGGCAGATTGTCGAGGATGACGGTGCGAACGGTCTCGATGTCGCCCCGTCGATCCTGTGGCAGCTCCTCGAGGTACTGTTTCACCGTCTTCGCTTCGCTCCGCACCATTGAACTCAGGCTACCTCGTGTCGCCAGACGATTACCCCAGCGTCAGACCTCAGGCGACCTCGAAGAGAGCGGCGGCGCCCATCCCACCACCGACGCACATGGTGACGATCCCATACCGGCCACCGCTCCGCTTCAGCTGGCGGAGCAGCTGACCGACCATGCGTGACCCGGTCATCCCATACGGGTGCCCGATCGAGATCGACCCGCCCATCGGGTTCAGTTTCTCGTCGGGGATCTCAAGCGCCCGCTGGCAGTAGAGCACCTGAGAGGCGAAGGCCTCGTTGAGCTCGACGATGTCGATGTCGTCGAGGGTCATCCCCGTCTGGTCGAGCAGCTTGGGCACGGCGAGTGCCGGTCCGATCCCCATTTCGTCGGGATCAACGCCGGCGAGTTGGAAGCCGCGGAACCAACCGAGGGGATCGAGACCATGATCCTCGGCGTACTCGGCCGAGGTGACCACCGTTGCCGAACCGGCGTCTGCGAACTGGGACGAGTTCCCTGCGGTCACGCTGCCACCCTCAGGGTCGAAGACCGGGGGAAGCTTGGACAGCCCTTCGATGCTGGTGTCCGGCCGGTTGGCCTCGTCACGCTCGAAGAGGACCCCCTCCTCGACCGCCATCTGGCCGTCCTCCTGCTTCACGGCTCGGTCGACCTTGATCGGGGAGATGTCGTCGTCGTACCAGCCGGCCTCCTGGGCGGCGGCCGTTCGCTGCTGCGACATCAGCGAGTAGGTGTCCTGGTCGTGGCGGCTGATCCCATAGCGCTTGGCTACTACCTCGGCGGTCTCCCCCATCGACAAGTAGATACCCGGCCACTGTTCTTGGAGCTCCGTGTTGTACAGGTCCACCGAACGGAAATTCTGGTTCTGGACGAGAGAGATCGACTCCACTCCCCCGCCGATGATCACGTCGGCCTCACCGACCATGATCCGGTGTGCCGCCATGACCACGGTGTTGAGCCCCGACGAGCAGAAGCGATTTACGGTTGCTCCCGGCACCGAAGAAGGCAACCCGGCTCTGAGCAGTGAGACGCGGGCAACGTTGTGACCGGATGGTCCCTCAGGGAGCCCGCACCCAATGAGCACGTCTGCCACGTCCTCGTCTGGGATGGATGGCACTGCATCTAGGGCGGCACGGATGGCGTGGGCAGCGAGATCGTCTGGTCGGGTGAGGTTGAGCGACCCCCGGAAGCCCTTTCCCAGTGGAGTTCTCTTGCTGGATACGACGACGGCTTCTCTCATTTGGCGCACCTCGGTCGGCTCTGCCCGCAGGCTACCGGGCTTGGACCCTCCCCTCCCCCCTTCAAGATCATCGGCGGCGTCGCTATTCCTCAATCTGGCAGACCCTCAGCACCCAAGGATGCAGGCCCGATGACCCCGTGAAGGTGACGAACCGCCGCGTCGCTGGCGAACCGTGTCATCGCCGCCAAAAGGCAGGCATGAACAAGAGGAGGATGGGAAAAATCTCGAGCCTGCCGATGATCATCATGAAGGCGAGCAGCCACTTTCCAGGCGCCACGATGGCGGCGTAGGTGCTCGTCGGTCCCACGTCGCCGAGCCCGGGCCCAACGTTGCCGAGTGCCGATGCGGCAGCCGACGTCGAGGTCACAACGTCGATTCCGTTGCCGAACAGGGCTTCGAGTAAGGACAGGAGCATGCTGCCGCCGACGAAGATCCCGACATAGAGGATGAAGAAGGCCGAGACGTTTCGCAGCACCGAAGATGGCACAACGACACCACCGAAGCGGGTGAGGTTGACCGCTTGAGGGCGCGTGATGCTGCGGAGGTCGGCCGCCGAGGATTTAGCAAGCAAGCCGACGCGGTACGTCTTCATGCCACCGGTTGTGGATCCTGCCATCCCGCCGAGGAACATGAACATGATGAGCAGGATCAACAAACGCGGGCCCCAGGCAGCGAAGTTGGTGGTGGCGTAGCCGGTGCCGGTTATGAGGGTGAGCGTGGTGAAGATCCCGTCCCTGACTCCAGTGGTATCGGTGACGTCGCCGATCGCGAGCCCGGCGAGGACGAGGGCTGCGGCGACGATCACGATGGCGGCATACAAACGGAACTCGCTGTTTGTCGCGTATTCGGCGGGGTTGAATAGCGCTCGATAGTGGAGGGCGAAGGACATCCCTGCGACGAACATGAAGAAGATGACGACCCACTGGGTGTAGGCGTTGAAGGCGCCGATGGATTGCGACGTGGTCGAGAACCCGCCCGTCGACACGTTGGTGAGGGCGTGGGCAACGCCCTCGAACAGCGACATGTCCCCCAGCGTCAGCAAGATGGCGGCGACGATGGTGAACACCACGTACACACCCCACAGTCGGAGGGCCGTCCCCTGGAATCGTGGGGTGAGTCGGTCGGGCTCGGGGCCTGGTGCCTCCGCCCGTGCCAGTTGTACGCCCCCGGCGCCGATGAGCGGGAGCACTGCGATGGACAGCACGATGATTCCCATGCCGCCGAGCCACTGCATCGTTGCCCGCCACAGCAAGATTCCGTGTGCCACCGAGGACAGATCGCTGATAACGGTGGCGCCGGTGGTGGTGAACCCGGCGGCTGACTCGAAGACGGCGTCGGTGACACCGGAGATGGTTCCCGAGAGCAACAGAGGCAGGGCGCCAAACCACACAACGGTGATCCATGCCACAGCGACGGAGGCGAAAGCCTCTTTCGGTGTCAACTCGTCCGGGCGGCCCGCCCAGAGCACCATCGCTGCTCCAATGACGATCGTGACCACGGCGGAAACGACGAGATCCCTGCTCGGCCCCCACTCCCGGTACAGGAGACCGATGACCGCCGAAGGCACCATGGCAAACCCTGCTCCGACGAGCACGATGCCGACGATGTAGGCGACACGCCGCGGAGTCGGCGGCACCGACCAGCCGCTCTGTCGGATTCGCACCGCTACACCGTGAACAGCTTCTCGACAGCGGCAGTGGCTTGCGGCATGGCGAACACGACCACTCGGTCGCCTTCGGCGAACCGGGTGGCGCCGCGGGGCACGATCGGCTCCCCGGCACGCAGCAGCCCCCCTACCACCATGCCATCGGGCCGATCCAGCTCGCCGATCGTCTTTCCAACCGCGGGCACGCCGGCCTCGAGTTCGATCTCGACCGCTTCGACATCGCCGGTCATGAAGCTCACCGCTGAGACATAGGAACCTCGGCGGACGAAGCGGAGCACCTCGTTGGCGGCTGCCACCTCGGACGAGACGCCGGCGTCCACACCGGGGGTGGTGATGAGATCGAACAGGTCGAGCCGGTTGTAGCGCGCCACGGTCATCGACGCACCCAGGGCCTTGCCGATGAGGCAGGAGAGGATGTTTATCGCGTCATCGCGAGTGAGGGCCACAACGGCGTCGCCCTTGCCAACAGCCAGTGATGACAGCGAGGCGGGGTCGGTGGCGTCGGCGATGACCACCTCGAATCTTGCGTTGCGCTCCGCGATCTCTCGAGCTCGCTCGGCATCGCTGTGCATCAGGATGACCTGCTTCCCGTCGTCGCGGATCAGGTTGGCCGTCACCTCAGCAGCCCGGCCGCCTCCAACGACGATCACGCGGTCGATCTTCTCGGTGCGGAGACCGATGAGCTCTCCTGCCCGCGATTCGTCGCGCGTTGGCACGGCGACGAGGACCTTGTCGAAGACCTCGACCACCGTGTCGCCGGTGCTGACCAGGGTGCGATCGTCGCGGACGATCGTGGAGATGACAAAATCCCAGCCAACCAACGAAGAACGCACGTCGGCGAGCCGCTTGCCGATCAGCGGAGAGTCGGGGCCGACCAGCCCACCGATGACCGTGATGGCGCCGTCTCCAAATTGGAACCAATCGGACAGGCCCGGCCGGTCCACCAGGCGAACGAGCTGGCGAGCGACGACCTCTCTCGGATCCACCACCGCTTCAATGCCCATCGAGGAAATGACGCTTCGCACCTCCGGATTCTCCAAACGTACGACGGTACGCGGCACACCCAGGGAGCGTGCCGTCTCCGAGGCGAGCACGTTCACCCCATCGTTGTCGGACATCGCAAGCAGCAACTCCGCCTTGGAGGCACCGGCGCGCCGCTGCACGCTCGGGTTGGCGCCGTTGCCGGTGACGATGAGGGCGTCCAGCCTTCCTCGCAACACGGCGGCTCGAGCCGGGTCCGACTCGATCACCGACACGTTTTCGCCCTCCGAGATCAGCCGGCTGGCGAGGAAGGCACCATCCGCTCCCCCGCCGACGATGATGACGTGCATGCCACGGTCCTGGGTCTGCGTTCCTGGCGAGCGTAGCCGAGAGCGGGAAACCAGAGGCTCCGCAAACTGGGCGGGATCCGTTCTCGGTCGGCGAGACCATTGCGGAGCCGTGGCCCGAGCCGCCAGCCGCGAAGCGGCAAGAGCGGGAAAATGGCTCCCCTCCTGTCGAGACGACCGGTCACCTATTCGGTATGCCCGACTAGTAACGCTCTTCGAACAGGCTCACCAGCGCATCGGCCAGGTCGCTGGATGCCGACGGGTAGGTGAATTCCCAGATGATCAGGCCGTCCTCGTCGATGGCGAAAACGGTGGCCGAGTGGCCGACCTCGTACTCGGTATGGTCCGAGTCGTGATCCTCGATCACGAATTCCACGCCGAACGCTTCGGTGGCGGCTGCTAGGCCGGATGCGTCGGCGGCGAGGAGACCGTGACCGCGGTCGATGAACACCGTCACGTAGTCGACGATTTGTGAACCTTGGTCCCGCTCCGGGTCCACGCTGATCATGGCGAAGGAGACTCGTTGAGCCAGGTCGTCCGGCAGCTTGTCTATCGCTCTCCCAAAGTCGGCCAGCGTCGTAGGGCAGACGTCGGGACAGGACAGATAACCGAAGTACACGAGCAGGATCTCTCCGGTGCCGGCAACTGGCACGAACGACCGTCCCTGTGCACTCGTGGCAAAGTCAACCAATTCGGTAGTGGAGACATCGGGTGTCGGGAGACGGCGATACCCGATCCGGCCTTCGACCACACCGTAGGCCTGCTGGCCGTTCTCCACCGAAACCGGGGTTGCCTCCGCCTCAGTCGTCGGCTCGGTCGCGCAGGCCGCTGTCAAGAGCGCCACCGCAGCGGCGAGCAATAGAGGAGGGGCCAGACTCATGGGTTGAAGAACGGCGCGCACGGGTGTGTTTCCGGGTCCTCGGTTGACTCAGCCGATCCGATGACGGTAGACCCGACATGCGGTAATGAGACCGACACCGTGTCCGGGTACCCTCCCAGGCGTGACCGCTGACGATCCTGAGGTGGGAGTTGGCCCGCACCCCGAGCCTTGGCCAGACGATCCACGCTATGACAAGGAGTTGCTCGCATCGGGCGATCGACGCAACGTCATCGATGCGTATCGCTACTGGACCCGAGAGGCGATCGTCGCCGATCTCGACCGGCGAAGGCATCCGTTCCACGTCGCGGTGGAGAATTGGAAACATGACCTGAACATCGGGACGGTGGTACGCAACGCAAACGCCTTTCTTGCTGCCGAGGTCCACATCGTTGGCAACCGTCGCTGGAACCGTCGGGGGGCGATGGTCACCGATCGCTATCAGCACGTCCGGCACCATGAGACCATCGAAGACCTGGTCTCCTGGGCGGTCGATGCGCAGCTGCCGCTAATCGGCATCGACATCCTGCCAGGGGCAGTGCCCCTGGAGACGACGGTGCTGCCGGAGCGATGTGTCCTGCTGTTCGGCCAGGAGGGGCCTGGCCTCTCCTCCGCCGCCAGGGAGGCCTGCGAGGTAGTGTGCTCGATCACCCAGTTCGGCTCGACACGGTCGATCAACGCGGGGGTGGCATCGGGAATCGCCATGCACGAGTGGATCCGACAGCACGTCGCGGGCTAGGTGAGCGTCCCTCGTGATCGAACCACCTACAGTTACCGTAGCAAACGGCTAGGTCCGCGAACATATGGTCGCCAAAACGGCAGCATTTTTTCTGATGGCCGTGCTCGCTGAGCTTGGCGGGGTCTACGCAATATGGCGATGGCGCCGATTGGGTGCATCGATCTGGCTGGTACCCATCGGTTTGGCAGCCCTTTTCACCTACGCGGTTGTCCAGACCTACCAGCCGGAGACAAGCTTTGGCCGTTTGTATGCCGCCTATGCCGGCGTCTTCCTGCTCGGGGCGATGTTGTGGGGATGGGTACTTGACGGATTGAGACCGGATCGCTTCGACCTCATCGGGGGCATCCTTGTTCTCGCAGGCATAACGCTCATTTTGTGGGGCCGCTTGCTCTACACCTGAACCCACTGGAAAGACGCCTCGGCGAAGCCGGACGTGCCTAGGTTGCTGTGCGCTACCAAAAGGGGGGAGCTATGAACCGGATTCTCATTCTGGCTTCGGCCATTGCCTTGATCGCCGTGGCCTGCGGGTCCTCGGATGAGACGACAACCACCGCTGCCATCGACGACCCGACGACATCGACCACGACGACAACGGTGGCGCAGCAGACCACGACCGTTGCTGTGGAGACGACAACGACAACGAGCGCACCGCCCCCAGTCGAGGCGGTGGCACCGACCACAGCCATCGGGGTGCTCCAGGCGTACTCACCGGGTGGCGGTGACCTGTTCCCACCAGGATCGGTCGAGGCGCACTGGTACCAGTGGGACGGGTTGTACGTTGTGTTGTACCGGGGCTTCGATGCCGCCGCCGGCAACGAAATCTGCGCGGGCAACTCGATCCTTCTCGAGGGAGTCGGCTTCTCCAATGTGACCAACTCGCCGTATCTCGGCGAGGTTGATGCGATCTGTGTCGGAGCGGACAGCATCGCCAACCCACCTCAAGGCGTGTATGCGTGTGGCGCATTGCTCTACTACCTGACGGAGATCCCAATCGATGTCGAGGGGACGTTGTACGGAACCCTCGAGATAGGCACCGCAGCGGGGTTCAACGGTCAAACCAGCCAGACCGCCTCCAACACGACCGTACCCGAGTTCGAACCGGGCCTCGAGGGGTATGACCTGCCATCGAGCGACATCGACGCCGGCGGCGCGGTCAGCTGTAACACTTAGCGGGTCCCACTGCGAGCATGTACCTCAGACGCTCTTCCGGTCGAGACCGGCGCGCTCGAGCGCTGGCACGACGGCGGTGAGTGGGAGACCGATGACGTTGCTGCGAGAGCCGACGATCCCGGTGACGAACCGCTCCCCCTCACCCTGGATGGCGTACGCCCCCGCCTTGCCAAGCGGCTCGCCGGTGTCGACATAGGCGACGACCTCTTCGTCGCTGATCTCCCGCATGGTGACGAGGGTGACTTCGAACCCATCGTCGACGATCACTCCGCCGCTGGCCAGGGCCCACCCGGTGATCACCGCATGGGTTCGGCCGCCCAGGCGATGGAGCATCTCGATCGCGTGGTCGCGGTCGGCCGGTTTGCCGAGGGCGTCGCCGTCGAGCACGACTGTGGTGTCGGCACCCAGTATGAGTGTGTCCTCTTCACCAGGCGACAGTGCCTTTTCCCGTGCCAGACGGGTGACGGTCTCCTCAGGTGCCTCATCGGGCAGGGCGGTTTCGTCGATCTCGGGAATCTGCCGGGTAATCGAGTACCCGGCCGCACTCAGCAGCAGCGCTCGGCGCGGAGACGAGCTGGCGAGCACGAGATCGGGCATATCTGCATCCTGGCACGATGACAAGTAGCGTGCACGAAAGCAAGGAGTGAACGATGGAACGCACCGTCTTCGAGCAAGAGCACGAGCTGTTCAGAGATTCTGTCGAGCACTTCATGGCGACGGAGATACTGCCGAACCACGCCACCTGGGAACACGAGGGCAAGGTCGACAAGGCAATGTTCCGCGCGGCGGGAGACGCCGGCCTGCTCGGCATGGCGGTTCCCGACGAATACGGCGGAGGAGGCGTAGACGACTTCCGGTACAACGCCGTCATCAGCGAGGTCTTCGCCGCCTCCGGAGCCGGCGCATCGGGAGCCTGTATCACCCTGCACAACGACATCTGCCTTCCGTACTTCCTCGAGTACGCCGACGATGAGCAGCGCAAAAGGTGGCTGCCCGGCCTGGCCGACGGTGACCTGATGACGGCGATCGCGATGACGGAGCCTGGAACGGGATCGGATCTGGCAGGCATCGTGACCACGGCCCGGCGAGACGGAGGCGATTACGTCATCAATGGCTCGAAGACCTTCATCAGCAACGGGATCAATGCCGATCTGGTCATCGTCGTCACCCGCACCGGAGAGGATCCGCACGGGGGTCTCACTCTGTTCATCGTCGAGGACGGGATGGAGGGTTTCGAGCGGGGCAGAAACCTCGACAAGATCGGCTTCCACGCCCAGGACACGGCCGAGCTGTTCTTCAACGACGTCAGGGTGCCGGCATCGAATCGTCTCGGCGAGGAGGGGATGGCGTTCGGTCAGCTGATCATGAACCTTCCTCAGGAGCGTTTCAGCTTGGCCGTGGGCGCGGTCGCCGGGGCGGAAGCGGCCTTCACGCTTACCCTCGCCTATGCCAAGGAGCGGATGGCGTTCGGGCGACCGATCGGATCCTTTCAGCACAACCGGTTCGTGCTCGCTGAGATGAAGACCGAGATCGATCTAGGTCGGGTGTTCGTCGACCGTCTGCTCGAAGAGCACGTCGCCGGTCGGCTCACCGTCGAGCAGGCCGCCGAGGCAAAATGGTGGACTACCGAGATGCTGCGACGCGTTGTCGACCATGGCTTGCAGATGCACGGCGGTTACGGCTACATGCTCGAATACCCGATCTCGCGTGCATTCGTCGACGCCAGGGTGCAGACGATCTACGGCGGCACTACCGAGATCATGAAGGAAATCATCGGCCGCGGCCTGGGAGTGTGAGACCCTGCCACCCCCTGAACCCAGGGTTGGCAGGGCGATATATCTACCTGTTCTGTTGCAGCACATCCCTGACACATGTCGCGGGTCTTCCCTGACAGTGTTGGGGGTATGTGGAGTGAGATTGCCATGAGTGTGCGTCGTGCCATCGCGGAGGCGG
>JADFIY010000079.1 GCA_022566415.1 Acidobacteriota bacterium | reverse complement strand
CAGCCTGGTCTGCCGCCCGGTTCGCGGGCAGCGTCACCGACGCCGCCCTGGAGACGGCACACGCCGCCGAGCGCGACACCCGGGTCCGTGACGAGCTCGAGCTTGCCATCGGTCTACGCTGATCTCATGGTCTGGATCTACGCCATAGCGCTCGCCCTCGGGTTGCTGGCGCTACTGGTGTGGATCGTCGGCGTCGCCGTCGGAGCCTGGGTCGATGGCTGGGAATTTGCCGATCCGGAGCGACGACTCGGTGAGACAGGACGATCGACTACCGCTGCCGTGTTCGGATTTGGGATGGGCGGGATGTCGGCCACATTCGCCGGCTGGAACCCGGTAATCGCAGCCGCAGCCGCCCTCGTCGGAGGTGCGGCACTGGTTGCCGTAGCACGGGTGTTCGCCCCCGCGCCAAGCTGATGCTCCTCGTTGCCGACGTCCACGGCGCCGTTGACTCCCTCGCCAGGGTCGCCTCGCAGGGCGAGCCGCTGCTCGTGCTCGGCGATCTGATCAACTTCATCGATTATCGAACACGAACCGGGATCATCGCCGACGTCTCCGGTCACGATCTGGCCGACCGATTCGTGGCGTTGCGGACCGAAGGGCGCACCGAAGAAGCCTCTGCCATGTGGCGGGAGCACGCCAGGGGTCGCGAGAACGAGCTCAGATCGCAGTACGACGAGGCGATCGCCGCGGCCTACCAAGAGATCTGTGCTGCCCTCGACGGATCGGAGGCCTATGTCACCTACGGCAATGTCGACCGGCCCGACATGCTCGCCGAGCATCTGCCGGCTTCTGCCCGTTTTGTCGATGCCGAGGTCATCGAGATCGAAGGGATCACTGTCGGCTTCGCCGGAGGCGGGACCGTTCGGATCGGGACACCGGGCGAGGTCACGGAAGATGAAATGGCGGAGAAGCTCGCCAAGTTGGGGTCGGTCGATGTGCTCTGCACCCACGTCCCACCAGAGATTCCGGCCCTGGCCACCGATGTGATCGGTGGGAGGGAAAAGGGGTCGCAGGCGATCCTGGATTATGTCGAGACACACGAGCCGCCCTTTCATTACTTCGGCGACATTCACCAACCTCGAGCGACGACCTGGCGGATTGGGAGCACGGTGACCAGGAACCTGGGCTACTTCCGGGCCACAGGGCGCGCCACCAGGCATGGCTGAGGTCGACCTAGATCGACTTGCCGCAGGATATCGGCACCGGCCGCCCTCCCGTGCCTCCCTCGAGCGGGCTCGCCGGCAGGGGAAGGCCTCCACTCTGGATCGTCGATCCTGGACGTCGGTGGCGGGCCTGGGCACCACGCCGGAGTGTGGAGGGACCTGGGACACCGCCCGGTAGTGCTCGATCCTGCCAGGGAAATGATCCGTACCGCCGCCGACGCTGCCCGCTTCCCCGAGTCGCCGGCAATCGAGGCCTACCTACGAAAAGCCACAAACGAAGTCGATCGCACAACGGTGATCGAGCACAAGGCGCCAACGGCGGGGGAGTCGCCGCCGTCGAAGCAGGCTTCGTGTCGACCCTCCAGTTCGTCGATGCGCACGAGCTACGAACCGGCATCGCCGCCTTCTGCGCAGCGAACCGGGATCCGACGGTCGAGGTCGCTTACGAGTTGCGGCTCGACCATATCGTCGCAACTGCACGCTGACTCTCACGTGTGGTGTGGCTGCGTCTGCCGACCGGTGGCTGGTGGCTGGTAGGCCGCTACCCTTTGCTCAAGGCGCGGGGAGTCGAAGGAGTTGCGATGGAGGGCACGGTTCAAACGATCGACGTATCCGCCGAGCCGCAGCGCATCTACGAGATTGCGATCGATCTCGAGGCCTATCCGGAGTGGGCGAAAGGGGTGAAATCCGCCCAGGTCACCGAGGTCGACGATCAGGGGCGCCCGACGGTTGCCGATTTCACAATCGACGCAATGATCAAGGAGATCTCATACACCCTCGAGTACGACTACGACCGCGACAACGGATTTGGCTGGGCGGCACGTCCAAACAACGACATCGCCGTGCTCGAGGGAAGCTATCAGTTCAACGCCCTCGATAATGGCGCGGGCACCGAGGTCGTCTACGCATTGAGGGTGGAGCCCACCTTCAAGGTCCCAGGATTCCTACGCCGGCAGGCCGAGAAGCAAATCGTCGGTACTGCGTTGCGCGGGTTGAAGAACCAGGCAGAAGCGAGCGCTTGATGCGGGTCGTGCTCATCACAGGGAAGGGGGGTGTCGGGAAGACGACCATTGCTGCGGCGACGGCGATCCGCTCCGCCGAAATTGGCCATCGTACGCTGGTGATGTCGACCGACCCCGCCCATTCGTTGGCCGATGCCTTCCAAGTCAAGCTGGGAGACACACAGACTTCGGTCATCGACAACCTGGATGCCCAGCAGATCGACTCACAGCTGCGCCTCGAAGAGTCGTGGGGACCGGTTCGTGACTACCTGACCAAGGTGTTCGACTGGTCGGGCCTCGAGGGGGTTGAGGCCGAGGAGCTGACGGTGTTTCCCGGCATGGACGAACTGTTCTCCCTGGCAACGGTGCGGGACCATGTTTCATCGGGGAACTACGACGTGATCGTGGTCGACTGCGCCCCAACCGCCGAGACCCTCCGCCTGCTCAGCCTGCCCGATGTCATGTCGTGGTACATGGACAAACTGTTCCCGGTCAGCAAGCAGGTCGCCAAGGTGGTGAGACCGGTGCTCAGCCGGATGTCGTCGCTGCCGATCGCCGACGACAAGGTGTTCGACACGGTGGCGATGTTTTACGACCGCCTCGACGGCATCCGCGAGATTCTCTCCGATCCGAATATCACCACGGCCCGTCTCGTAATGAACCCGGAGAAGATGGTGATCGCAGAAGCGAAGCGAACTTACACCTATCTCGCGCTGTTCGGGTACGCGGTCGACTCGGCGATCGTCAACCGGGTCCTCCCGGAAGCCGTCACCGACCCGTACTTCGCCCAGTGGCGGCAGATCCAGAAGGGCCACCTTGAGGATGTCGCCGAGGCATTCGCCGACGTCGACATCCGCCAGCTGCGCCTGTTCGACGAGGAGATGATCGGCATCGATCGGCTGCGGGTCGTGGGAGACGAGCTGTACGGCGACGTCGATCCGACCGACCGATTGTCACAGGGTCGACCTTTCCGCATCGAGGATGAGGGTGATGATGTCGTGCTCATCGTCGGGATGCCCTTCGCAGAGCGCGACGAGCTCGATCTGGTGCGCCACGACCACGAGTTGATCGTGACCGTGGGTCAGTACCGTCGATCGATAGCCCTCCCCGATTCGCTGAAGCGGCGCCATGTGCAGCGGGCCAGCCTCGTCGATGGAGAGCTGCGGGTCACCTTCGGACTCGGCACCTGATGCTGGATGGCCTACCCGATCCGCAGACCGTCGTTACCGGGCTGAAGCGAGCGGGAGTGCATCTCGCCAAGGCCGGATATGAGATAGCGGCAGGGATCGGCGCATTTGTCGACGAGATCGTCAACGGCGATCGCGACGACGACGAGGGGAGAGAAGGCCCGGTGAGGATCGACGTCGAGTGAGGGACGGGTCATCAGTCATCAGTCGTCAGTCCTTTTGGCCGAGAACTCTTTCTGGCTGATGACTGAGGACTCTTCTTGCTGAGGACTTCGTCCTAGAACTCAACCCAGTCGAGTGTGTCGAGCGTGTCCGCCGCCGACATCATCACGCCCGCCTCGGAGACCGTCACCAGCCTGCCGTCGATGAGCAATGACCGGCGCACCGGCATCTCCCATCCCCGGTTGGCCTTGGTGTTGTGGCTGACGATTCCGATCTCGCGGATCCCCGCTGCGGTAACCTCGAGCACGAGGGCGCCGGCCCGTGCCCCCTTGTCGTCCCACCGCTGGAACGGGATGACGGTGAGGCCGTCGGCCGGGTTGAACAGGAACGCATGGTGATCCCACTCGAGCTCGGAACTCGCGTCGCCCATGGTGAACTGGTCGGTCCGCTCCGGTGCCTGCGGGTCGGCTACGTCGAACAGCGACGCCTGGAGCCCCGTTACCCGACCGTTGTGGTCGGCATCCTGGCCCACCCCTAGCAGGAGGTCGTCGCTCACCGGATGCAGGTAGGCGGAGTACCCGTGGATCTTGAGCTCGCCTTCAACTGTTGGCCGGCGAGGATCGGACAGATCGATCACGTACAGCGGATCGACCTGGCGGAAGGTGACGACATAGCCTCGGTCCTCGATGAACCGGACCGCGTAGATGCGCTCTCCGCGCCCAAGGCCGTCGACGCTGCCGATGGTTTCGAGCTCGTCGCCGTTGTCGCGCAGCACGGTCACGACGGAATCGGACTCGGGTGTATCCCACCATTGAGGCGAGTCGGTCGAGGCGACGCGGAGGTCACCCTGCCATTCGGACATCGACCACTGGCTCAGCATGTAGCCGGGGACGGAGCCGGATGCTTGGTATTCAGCGCTGCGGGGCTCGAGGGTGAACTTGTGGATCATGGTGTTGGTGTCTTCGGGTTGTTCACCGCGGTCCCACACGAACGGGTTGATCCACCGCGAAGTGGCGACATAGGTCGCGTCACCGGATGAATAGACGATATCGCCGTCGGCGAAAACGGCGGTGGCGTCTTCGATGGCGAGCTCGTCGACGTCGAGGGTGACCAGGGACAGCGTGGTGAGCCCCGAGAACTCATCGGGCCGGTGGGTCCGGTTACAGTCGACCAACGTTCCCTCGACGACGGTGACGTCGATGCCGTCGTGATCGGTGACCACGACGTATGGGAGCCAGTTGTCGGCGGTCGAGTTGCGCAGGAGCTCGCGGTTTTTTTCCTCTGCTTCTCGCTCGGCGCGCAGGCCAGTTCCCTCTGGGCCCTCCCAGGCGAAACCGGTCGGCTGCGACGAGACCACGAGGCGGATGGCGCCATCGACCATTCGTGACGAGACATAGCGACCATCGATCTGGAGGCTCCGCTTCAGCTCGGGGTCGGTGGGGTCGGTGATGTCGATCTCGACGACGGTCACCAGTGGGCTCTGGTATGGAGCGATGCCGTCGGCAACGCCCTCGAAGAGCGGAACGATCCCAAAGTTGTTTGAGGCAATCGCCACCACGCGGTCGCCGTCCAGGAAGAGATCATTCGACCAGAAGCCAAGATCGATCGACCCTGCCAGCGTCAGGTCGTCGTTGTCGACGAGCACGACCTGCAATGTGCTCCCGGTCATCACCACGATGCGACGGCCGTCGGTCTTCACCAGATCCGGCTCGTCGACCCCCAACTCCTGGAGATTGGTGCCGATCACCTCAGGCGCGGCCAGGTTTTGGAGGGCTGCGCCGGCAGACTCGGCCGCAGCCGTCGTGGTGATCACGTCTAAGTCCCGCACGGCATAGGGAACGTAGCCGCCGCCGTTGAGCCCGTACGGTCCAACGAGGTCGATGGCGTGTTCCACGGCCCAGTCGACGAGGTCGTCGCAGGCATCGAAGGGCATGAGAACCCTGGCTGCGGAGGCATGAGGCGGACGGACGGTGATCGGCGGTGTCGGGTCGGGCGTGGTGGGGGATGTGAGCGAGGTGGGGTCGGCGGCCGCACTACCGCTACATGCAGCCAGCACGGTTGCTCCGACGATGGCTGCGGTGACGATCCGATGCATCTTGGTTCCTCCGGTTTTGGGTCTCGTGCTCAGACGCTGTGTCGGGCCTGTTGGGTTCCCGGCGTCGACTGATAGCCTGCGATCGCAATGGCGACGATCGGGATCGACATCGGGGGGACGAAGATCAGAGGTGTTCGCGTCGAAGACGGGGCAGTGGTCGAGCGCACCTCTGGCCACGTTGGCGACAGCGACCTGATCGTCACCGCTACCTCCGCCGCTGGTGAGCTTTGGACAGACGAGGTCGACGCCGTCGGCGTCGGGCTCGCCGGCTTGGTCCGGTGGCCGGAAGGGACGTTTGCCTGGGGGCCGCATCTCAGGGGAGAGGAGCTCCCGGTGCGGGAGGCCCTCGAGGGCGAACTCGGCGTGTCGGTGGTCGTCGACAACGACGCCAATGTCGCCGCCTTTGGAGAGCTCCGTGTGGGTGTCGCCGTCGGATTCGATAACTTCCTCATGGTCACACTGGGCACCGGTCTCGGCGGAGGGATCGTGACCGGTGGTGCCATCTATCGCGGCGAGTCGTTCGCCGGCGAGCTCGGGCATATGGTCTACGACTCCGGTGGCATGTTGTGCGATTGCGGCAAGCGCGGATGCTGGGAGACCGTTGCGTCGGGTCCGGCCCTGATCCGTCTGGCACGCGAGGTCATCATGCTCAACCCAGAAGGTTCGCTTGCCGCCAGGATCGGTACCGACTCGATCTCCGGCGACGACGTCACTGCGGCTGCCGACGCAGGAGACGAGGTCGCCCGCGGGCTGGTCGCCCAGGTGGGATCGGAGTTCGGCCGGGGCCTGGGTAGCCTGATAGCGATCTTCGACCCCGCGCTGATCGTTGTCGGAGGCGGTCTGGGCTCGGTCGGGGAAGCACTGCTCGGTCCGGCGCGGCGGGTGGCTGCCGAGGGGCTGCACGGTGGCAACCACCGGCTCCTTCCACCTATCTTGGTGACCGGATTGGGCCCGGACGCCGGCGCCATTGGGGCGGCGTTGATGGCGGCAGAGGGAGCAGAATGAAACCGGTACCAATCGATCCGACCGAACTGCATCGACAGCAGTGGAGAGCCAACTTCCGCGAAGCGGTGTTGCTTCTCCCCAACGTGGTCAAGCTGCTGGCGCGCATCGTGAGGGACCCCAGGGTTCCCGTACGAACCAAGGCCTTTTCCGGCGCCGTGCTCCTCTACGTTCTTTCACCGATCGACCTGATTCCGGACTTCGTCATCGGTTTCGGAAAACTCGACGACCTCATCCTGTCTGCAGTGGCGATTCAGCACCTGATCGAATCCGCAGGACCGGAGATTGTCGCCGAGCATTGGGACGGCTCGGACGCATCACTCGACCTCATCCTGACCGCCGCCGAGATGGGAGCGGAGGTCATCCCAAAGCCGTTGCGCAAGATGTTGCCTGGATAGGAGCGCTCGGCTTCGCCTCGCTTACGTATTACGTATTACGTATTACGTATTACGTAATACGAGGTGCATTGATGCTCGCCCATCGTTGAAGCACCAC
Source organism: Acidobacteriota bacterium (assembly GCA_022566415.1). GTDB lineage: Bacteria > Actinomycetota > Acidimicrobiia > Spongiisociales > UBA5794 > JACZST01. The sequence goes on along the minus strand of JADFIY010000079.1, from coordinate 3,509 downwards.
TTAGCCTTTGGTTATGAAGTTCCGCAGGATCGATGAGCTTCCCCCGTATGTGCTGGCCGAGGTCAATCGGCGCAGCCTGGAGGTGCGCCGAGCGGGGGTGGACGTTGTCGACCTCGGGTTCGGGAATCCCGACATTCCATCACCGCCGGCCGTGGTCGACAAGCTGATCGAGGCTGCCAGAAACCCCAAGAACCACGCCTATTCAGCCTCGAAAGGTTTGCCGAACCTGCGCAAGGCGGTCTCCGACCGTTACCTGCGCCGCCACGGTGTCGAGCTCGATCCGGAAACCGAGGTGATCAACACCCTTGGGGCCAAGGAGGGGCTGTCGCACCTGATGTGGGCGTTGGTCCAGCCGGGCGATGTCGCTCTGGTGCCAGAGCCCTCATATCCAATCCACATCTATGCAGCTGTTCTTGCCGGGGCCGACGTGCGACGCGTCGATCTCTCGACCGCGCCGACTTCTTCGAGCGGTTGACCGAGGCGTTTCACAAAAGCTGGCCGAAGCCGCGGGTGATCGTGACCTCGTTTCCGCACAACCCGACGACGGCAACCGTCGACGTGGACTTCTTTGAGCGCCTCGTGGCCTTCGCCCACCACCACGAGACGATGCTCGTCCATGACTTTGCCTATGCCGACATCTCCTATGCCGGCTACGAGCCGCCCAGCCTCCTCCAGGTGCCAGGTGCCAAGGAGGTCGGGGTCGAGCTGTACACGCTGTCGAAGAGCCACTCGATGGCAGGCTGGCGCGTCGGATTCGTGGTTGGGAACCACGAGATGATCGCGGCCCTCGCCCAGCTCAAGTCCTACCTCGATTACGGCACCTTCCAGCCCATCCAGATCGCTTCGATCATCGCCCTCAACGAATGCGATGACTACGTTCCAGATGTTGTGTCCACGTACGAGCGGCGCCGCGACATCCTCGTCGATGGGCTCGCTCGATTCGGGTGGGAGATCGACAAGCCGAACGCCACCATGTTCGTCTGGGCGCCAATCCCTGAGCCGTACCGGGACATGGGCTCGCTCGAATTCGCCCTCCATCTCCTCGACAAGGGGCAGGTGACGGTGAGTCCCGGAGTGGGCTTTGGACCATCGGGAGATGGCCACGTCCGTTTTGCCCTCGTCGAGAACGACCAGCGGATCGCTCAGGCGGTCCGGGGCGTCAGAAAGGCCCTGGATCGGTTGTAGAGGCTCCACAATTGGCCTCGCCGACAGACACCGGATCGCGCCCTATTTGCGGCCCCTTGGGCCATCGACTCAACTTGTCACTCCTGCACCGGGCAACGACTGCCGCGGCCTCAACCCTGAGCGATCGGAAGCCGATCATGTTCCGTGAGCGAATTTCGCGGCCTTGGTACCACGATCCTTGCCGGCTCCCTAGCGAGTTTGGCGGGAGCTGCTGTGGCGGTTGTGTTCAGTGCGAGTATCGCTGACGCCGAGATGTTCGGATTCTCCTATAACTCCACACTGATCCGGGTATTCGCCGCTGCGGGGTTCATCCTCGGACCGTGGATCGCTCTTCGGGGGTCGGGTTTCCGGCTAGCGGAAGTGACGTCGGCCCTCGCCGTGGTGTGGATGCTCCTGTTGTTCCTCACCGTAGGCCCGATATTTGATGCCGTCGGGCCATCGTGGCTCCCCCTCACGCTGATCCTCGCTGCTCTCGCCATCGCCAGGCTGATCACCGCACCGCTGGCGCGTTTCATCGAACCTGCACCCGCTCGCTCCGACAGGAACCCAGCGCGGCCCTCTGACGTGAGCCTCGACGTAGAGCGCGCGCCCGGTAGGTGACCGGTCGTCTCGACAGAAGTCGAGCCATTTTTTCCCGCTCTTGGTTACGGGCCGCTCGGGCCACGGCTCCGCAAATGGCCACGCCCACCAGGACCGGATCGCACCCCACTGCGGAGCCCCTTGGTCGACATCGGCAAATAGGACGGAGAGCGGTGCAACCGAGCCTTCTCCTTCCAGCCTGAAGCAAGGGCTGGTGCGTTGCGAAACCTCTCTCGGTTGGCTGGAGTCGTACTCTGGGTGGGATCCTTTCGGAGCCTGATGAAGACGTATGCCATCCTGTTTCCCGGTCAGGGAAGCCAGTTCGTCGGCATGGGTGCCGACGTGTTCGCCGCTCGGCCCGATCTCCTTGGCGACACCGCCAACGAAATCCTCGGCTGGTCGCTGTCGACGGTAGTTTCCCAGGGACCTGACGAGGAGCTCACCAGAACGGACCGGGCTCAGGCTGCGCTGTATGCCATCTCGTACACATTGTGGGTCTTGCTCGCCGACGCACTGCCCCGGCCCCCGTCCGCAACAGCCGGCCATTCCCTCGGCGAGTACACCGGTCTCGCTGCCGCCGGTGCCATCGGTTTTCCCGAGGGGCTCGCTTTGGTAGCAGCGCGTGGCCGGGCCATGGCCGAAGCGGCTGCGCTCGAGCCGTCGACGATGCTGGCGCTGATGGGCGCCGACGTCGCGGCAGCCGAAGCGATGGCCGCCCGGCGTCGCGACCACGGGGGCAAGCTGTGGGTGGCGAACATCAATGCTCCTGGGCAGATCGTTCTCGCCGGAAGCATCGAAGATATCGACTGGCTGATGACCAACGCCGACCAGAGCGGGGCGCGCCGCGCCATCCCGCTCAATGTCGCCGGAGCGTTCCACTCCCCGTACATGGAGCCGGCGGCGAAGCGTCTTGCTCAAGCGCTGTCTTCCGCCAACTTTGCGGAGACCAAGTTCCCGGTGTACGCCAACGTGAGTGCCAAACCGATGACCGAGCCAAAGGAACAACTGGCCAGGCAACTCGTCGAGCCGGTGCGGTTCGCCGAATCCCTCGAGCGAATGGCCGCCGACGGGATCGATGCATTCATCCATGTCGGACCGGGCAACGTGACGGCCGGTCTCGCCAGACGCTCTGCCCCGGGCGCCGATACCTTCACCGTGTCCGCAATTGAAGACATCGAAGGGGCCGTCGCCTTCATAGAATGAGTGCGCTACCCGGAGGAGGAGCCGCAATGCGGAGAGCAGCGATCACCGGCTGGGGACGATGCACACCGGATCCCGTCCTGACCAACGACGACCTGGCGTCGGTGATGGACACAAGCGACGAGTGGATCACGACCCGCTCCGGTATCAAGGAGCGCAGGGTTTCGCCCGCCGAGAACTCCGACATGGCGACGGTGGCCGCCCGCCATGCCCTCGCCGCCGCTGGCCTCGAAGCCGAGGACATCGATCACATCATGGTCGCTACGTGCACCGGTGACCGTCAGATCCCCGCCACGGCCTGCCGTGTGCAGGACAAGCTGGGGGCGAGCAACGCTGCTGCGCTCGACGTCAACGCCGGTTGCACCGGGTTCATCTACGGCCTCAACCTGGCGAACGGCCTCATCGCCGCTGGATCGGCAGAGAGGGTTCTCCTCATCGGATCGGAACGAATCACACCCTTCCTGGATCTCGAGGAGCGCTCGACTGCGGTGCTCTTCGGCGACGGTGCAGGTGCCGCGGTCATCGAGGCGGCCCGGGGCGCGGAA